>CAYTFZ010000001.1:0-17571 GCA_964437215.1 uncultured Melioribacteraceae bacterium
ATATGGCTTTACGACGATAAAATGTAATTTTTAACTTTTCATGAATTTTAAAAATATTTTGTTGCTTTATTTTTGATACTGAGCTATATTAGTAGTCTAAATTTTGATTTGCTCGGGAGCATAGCTCAGCTGGTTCAGAGCACCTGCCTTACAAGCAGGGGGTCCTTGGTTCGAATCCATGTGCTCCCACAAAAAGCCGCTTTATTTGCGGCTTTTTTATTTTGCTTAATTTCATAATTTTCATTCTAATATATGAGTAAATTTTCCTCGAAAAATAAAACCATCATCGAAATAATTCTTTTAATATCATTCGGTATAATATTATATCTTTTTTGGAATTCCTGGTTTATTTATCCGATTAAATTATTCACAGTACTTGTTCACGAAATTTGTCACGGAATTGCAGCTGTTTTATCAGGCGGATCAATTTCTTCTATTGAAATTAGTAAACTGCTCGGCGGTGAATGCCGTACTTACGGTGGTAATGTTTTTATAGTTGCTTCTTCAGGTTATCTTGGGAGTTTAATTACAGGTTTTATTCTTTTTATTTCTTCATATAATATTAAAAGAAGTACTATTGTTTGCACCGTAATTTCCATAATTATTTTCTTATTTACTGTTTCATTTATTAAAGGAAGTTTTGGAATAATTTTTTCACTCATATCTGCTGTCATTCTTTATGCATCACCCCGCTATTTCCATAGCATCTTGCATTACTATTTTATAAGGTTTATAGGTTTTGCAAGTGTCTTTTATGTTTTAATTGATATTAAAGAAGATATTTTAACAAATGAAGTAAGAATTACTGACGCTCATATTTTAGCACAATATTCCGGGATTTCTCATCTTGCCTGGGGATTTATCTGGATTGCCGTAAGTTTAATTCTAGTTTTTTTACTGTTAAAATTCAGCATTAGAAAAGGCGCTACATTGAAATAGCATTTATTGTTTTTCATTCACTTTTAATAAGATTACAAGTCCTGTTACAAAAAATACAGCTATTGATAATATTGCCAAGCGCTGACTTTCGAATATATAACTTATTAAACCGAAAACAAGCGGTCCAACAATAGCTGAACTTTTACCAAACATTGAAAAAAATCCAAAGAACTCGGTTTTTTTATTAATAGGGACAAGAACAGACATTAGACTTCTGCTTACAGATTGTGTTGCCCCCATTACAGAACCGGCAAGTAATCCAACCAGATAAAAATATTTCTTTTCTGTTTCCAAGGCACTGAGCTTAAAATATTCGGATGTCTGAATAACTATCCAGTTGCTTGCATCGCTTGTAATAAAAGCAAATAATATTGTAAATATCCAAATTATAAGCGAAGTAATTATTGTTTTTTTATATCCTAACGAATCTGCCATTATTCCAAAAAAAACTGAACCTATTATTGCAGTACTTTGAACAATTATAAAAAACAATATTAATTCTGAAAAAGTAAAGGATAGTGTAGAACTTGCATAATTTCCCGAAAAAAAAATAACAGTATTTACTCCTTCGATATAAAAAAAATAAGACAATAAAAACAATGCCAGATTTTTATAATTTCTAAGATTACTTAAAGTTTCCCATACACGTGAAAATCCGATTTTTAAATAGTTAACCGAAGCGGCGGCGGCTTTTCTGTCATCTCTTATAAAGATGAATAGAGGAATTGAAAATATTAAGAAAAAACCCGCAGCAAGAGGGAAAGTTTCTTTAATCATATCATTTTGAATAAACGGATATGCTATTGTTAATGTAACCAAAGAACCAAGATAGCCCATCCCATAACCATATCCGCTAACTCTTCCGAAATTTTTCTCTGTTGTTATATCAGGAAGAAATGAATCGTAAAAAACCAATCCTGCTTCAAATCCGATATTTGCGATAATAAAAAGAAATATTCCCCAAAAGACATCCCCTTCTTTAAGAAAAAAAAGGTTGGCTGTTGCAATAATGCAAATTATTGTAAAAAACAGAAGAAATCTTTTTTTACCAGCTGAATAATCGGCTATTGCACCTAATACAGGCGAGATAACCGATGTTACAAGCATAGATATGCTTATTGCCCAGCTCCAGTATAAATCGCCTTCGGGCAAGCCCGAAACAATTATTTTTTTAAAGTAAACCGCATATAGGAAAGTGACAACTACAATTGAAAATGATGTATTGCCAAAATCAAAAAGGGTCCAATTAAAAATTAAAAATTTGCTGTTAAGTTTATTCGTTTTTTTTGGGGAGAGTTTCGTCAATAAGTCCTCTGCCAGTTTTTGATATCAATCCGTTTTTCTTTAGTTCATTCAGGATTGCATCTAAAATACCATTTATAAATTTACCGCTATTTGAGGTACTGTAACTTTTCGCAATTTCTATCACTTCATTAATTGATACTTTAGGAGGGATATCATTGAAATACAGCAATTCTGCAATACCCATACGAAGCAGAAGCTTATCAATCAAAGCTATACGGTCCATTTCCCAATTATTTACGCGTTCTTTTATTTTATCATCTATTTCTTTTTGATTTCCTACTACTTTATTAACTAAAGTTTCGCCAAATTCCTTGTCAATTTTTTTACTAACGTCTGATAAAATACCATCTGTTATAGATGTTAATCCTTCGCCATTCATTTCAAATGCGTATAATATTTGAAGGCACTTTTCTCTTACTTCTCTTCTGTTGTATTTCTTATCTGTCATATTATTTCTTAAAATCAGTATAAATTTCTTAAATCGTTGCTTAAAAATATGAAACGAATACCACAAATGCATTAAGAATATAAAAAAGTCACATTAAATTGCATAAAGCCAAAAAAACAGCAGTCCTATACTTTCTCGTATATGATAATACATATATTTATCCCAGTTGAGCTTAAATTCGCTTGCAAGAGGAACAATTTTCACGTTGTAAAACTGTGATATTTCCATTACTCTGCACAAATGAAATTTATCTGATATTACCAGGACACTATCAATATTTTTTGCTATTACGAGTGAATCTTTTATAAATTTTATTTGTTCGGAAGTAGTAGATGTTTCTTCTTCAATTAATATACTCCCTTCATTAACACCATATTCCAATAAAAGATTTTTTGCTGCTTTTGCTTCTGTAATTTCTCCTGGAGCGCTTCCTCCTGTAACCTGAAGATATTCTACATTTTTATTGTAAAACACCTCAAAACCTTTTTTTATTCTTTGTGAAAATAAAGGACTTGGTTTATTATCCGACCAAACGGCAGCTCCTAAAATTACACCAATCTTGAATTTTTCATTGGATATTTGGTTTGTTCTAAATCTTGCAATATAAAAAAAAGAGAGAGAAAGCATAATAATAAAAACAAACACAGATATATATATCCCTTTAACAAACACAAAATTGCTGCTTCCTAATATTTTCGAATAGACCACAATAATCATATAAATCTGCAATAAACCGTTTGCCGATAAAAAAGCTGCCACTATTGTTTTTTTGGCGGGATAGCCAAATATATAAGATTGCATCCAATCAAAATTATATTCATTAATAATTACAGCTCCAAGCAGAAAAACAATCAGTAATGTTGTCATAATTATAATAGCCCTATTAAGAACATTCTCGTTTACCTTATAAAATAAAACAATTGCACCTATAACAAGAATAATAAACGAAAATAAAGTATAAAGATTACCAATATTATAGATAGAGAATTCCAAAGGGATTATTGAATTATGCGAGTATTTAAATAAATATATCAATAATAAATTGCAGACAATCAAGAAAAGCGAAATTGACTTAATATTTAGTATTTTTTTTTTCATTTGAGCAAAGTCAATTTTTAATTTTCATAGTTACACTATCATAATCTGGTGAATATTTTATTACAGCATCAACATTAAACACAAGTTTTATATTATCTTCAGTAAGAACATTTCTTGTTTTTTCATCTTTAAATATTTTTCCATTTTGCATTAAGATTGTTCGTGTACTGTAAAAACCGCTAAGTATTATATCGTGAGAAACCATAATTATAGTATATTTTTTTTCTTTATTAAGCCTGCACAATATTTCAAAATTAGAAATCTGATGCTGTAAATCAAGATGCGCATTAGGTTCGTCAAGAAGCATTATTTCTGTATCCTGGGCAAGTGCTCTTGCAATAAATGCTCTTTGCGCTTCTCCGCCCGATACTTCATTAATACCCTTATTTTTAAGGTGAGCAATTTCCATAACTTCTAAAGCTTCAGCAACCATTTTATGATCTTCTTCGTTTTCTATTCCAAGCATATTAAGATATGGAGTTCGTCCCATCATTACAATTTCGTAAACAGAAAAAGGAAATGCAGAATAAGTTGATTGTGGAACATATGATATTTTTTTAGCTATCTGTTTTTTTGTAAATTTTTCTAATGTTTTTTCTTCTAGTCTTATTCTTCCTCTTTTTGGCTTATATATACCAGATATTAAGTTCAGCAAAGTAGATTTGCCAGAACCGTTTGGACCCATTATCGTTAAAAAATCCCCTTTTTCAACAATAATATTTACATCTTGAAGATTAAATGAAGAGTTGTTGTTTTGGTATGAAAAACTTACTCTATCTAAATCAATTATTGGCAATATAGTATTTCTTCTTTATAATTATTTCAAAACGAAATATAATTTTAAAGTTCAAATTAATAAAGAGATTGAGTTGAAAGTATTAAAATAAAAATAACTTTTCTATAATAAAAAAAGCGCCTTGTGGCGCTTTTTTTATTGAAGCTTAAATATTATTGGTATAGCTACCTGAACTTTAACAGGTTTACCTCTTTGCTTCCCTGGTTTAAACTTTGTTTTTTTCACAGCATCCATTCCGGCTTCATCGCAACCTGCACCTATGCCTTTAATAAGTTCAACTTTTGATACGTTACCTTGCTCATCAACATAAGCCTTTACATAAACTCTTCCCTGAACATTTGCTTTTTTAGCTAAGTCAGGATAGACAATATTATCTTGAATTGCTTTAATACCACCAATCGGTTCTGGCATTTCTTCAACTGCTACGAAGAAAACAGGTTCTTCAGCAACTTCTTCTTTCTTCTCTGCTGCAGGTGGTGGTGGCGGTGCAGCTATTTCTTCATTAACATCCAAATCAGTTTCTGCAATTTCAATATCATCAAGCACATCATCTGTTGGTGCTTCAATAGGTACTAAAGGACGAGGAGGTGGTGGAGGTCTGTTTTCTTGTTTGGTAACTGCAACCTCTTCAATTTTTACTAATTCCTGCTCTTCTTCAAAATATACTTCTTCAGCTTCATTGTCAGGGAAATATTTAAAAGCAATTATTGTTAACATAAGTGCAATAATCAAACTTACTTCCACAAATCTTTGATACTTGCGTCTTAAGTCAGCTTTTGGTGTTTTCTTTAATGCCACTTAATCCTCCAATTTCACAAAATTAATTGTTCAAAAGTTAATTAATGTAATTGTAATAGTCAATAAATTTAATCTTTTTATTTAACATATAATTCAATTTTTTGTTCCAACTTCACTTTGGTTTAGGTTAAAACGCTTAAATAAATAATTATATATAACCACACCTAAAATTGCACCGATAAAATCTGCTATCCAATCGTATATATCACAACTTCTGCCAGGTATAAAAATTTGATGTATTTCATCAATTACACCATAAACAGATGTAACAATTAATGAACTCTGTAAATGATAGCGCTTGATAAATGGGAACCTTTCCTGAAGATAAAAAGCTAAACACAATAATATCGTTAAGAAAAAATAAGCCCCTAAATGCTTAAACTTATCACTTACTCCGATTGAGGGAATTGAACCTCCTGGTATTGATGTTCCTATAAATATAATTAACCAATAAATAATTAATGGTAAATAAATATATAGTTTTCGTTTTTTATAAATCTTGTTTAAAAGTGTCATGCAAAAACTTAAGAGTGTTAGGAAGATTATCAATTATATCTAAAGCTGTATATCCGAATTCTGTTTTTTGATATGATAACAAATCGGAACAAAAACTGTGCAAATAAACACCGCAAATAGCAGATTGTTCCATATTATTATTTTGGGCAACTAAACCACCCAAAATACCTGTAAGAACATCACCGGTTGCAAATTTTGCCATTCCGCTGTTACCCGAACTGTTTATTAGGATATCTCCGTCAGGTAAAAATATAATTGTAGGGGCACCTTTTAGTACCAGAATGCATTTTGTTTGACTTATAAATTCAGAACCGTATTTTATTATATCACCCTGTAACTTTTTCAGATCAACATTTAAGAGTTCTGATAATTCTTTATGATGAGGAGTTATTATACAATTTTCAAGATTTATTCTTTTGTATTCATTTTCCGAAAGAGCGTAAATTGCATCTGCATCTATCACGAAATTCTTTTCTTTGTTATTTTCAATAATTATTTTTACTGCCTTTAAGGTCTCAGTTTTTCTTCCTAAACCAGGTCCAATAACAACAGTTTCACACCAATCAAACAATTCAGATAATTCATTAATATTACTTTTTTGTAAATAGCCACTACCATTATCGGAGAAAGTCTTAACTACTGAGATATCTATTTTGGAGTGTACAATATTCTTAATAGATTCAGGGACGGCAAGAATTACTGAACCGGCACCTATTTTATGAGCTGCATTTGCAGTAAAAGCTGCTGCTCCTGGATAATCTGCTGACCCGGCAATAAGCAATATTTTACCTGAAGAATATTTATGTATATCTTTACTTCTTAAGGGCAGATAATTATAAGCATCTTCCGGTTCAATTAAATATGTATTAATATCCAAGCTTTTAAAGTATTCTCTGCCGATTCCTATCGACCCTTTCTTTACTTTCCCTGAATATTTATATCCTTTCCCATAAAAAAGTCCAGTCTTTAATTCTCCCAGACTTATTGTTAAATCAGAATTAAAAACAGTTTCACCTGTTCCTTTTACAACATTTAATCCCGTAGGAATATCTACTGCAACTCTTTTATAGCTGCCTTTATTAATTTCTTTAATAATATCCGATAAATTCTTTTCTAACTGACCTCTTGCTCCCGTACCAAGAATTGCATCAATCACTAAAAAACATTCATCAAAAATTTTTATTTCATCGGAATTACTTATTCGTTTTATTACAACAGAATCATTTAATTCAGAAAGATTCTTCAGTATTTGGAAATTAATTAAAGCATCTCCTTTTAATTCATTTTCATCTGCTAAATGTAACGCTATAACTTTAAAACCGTTGTTGCAAAAATGACGGGCAAGTGTAAACCCGTCGCCGCCGTTATTACCTTTTCCGCATATAATCCCTATAGCAGATGCTGGATTTAAATCACCAAAGAATTCTGTTATTTCTTTGTAAATGCTTAGTGCTGCATTTTCCATCAGAATAACAGAAGGTATTTGCAATTGTTCAACTGCAAATGTGTCGGCTTCTTTAACTTGCTGAACGCTGAATAAAGGTATCATTTAGGGTGTATTCCGATATATCATTCTTGCAAAAGGAATTGTTTCGCGAACATGTTCCAATCCGCAAATCCAGGAAACAGTTCTTTCAAGACCGAGACCGAATCCTGAGTGAGGAACTGATCCGTATTTTCTTAAATCCAAATACCATTCAAATACTGAGCGAGGAAGATTATGTTCTTGAATTCTTTCGAGTAAAAGATTAATATCATCCTCTCTTTGGCTTCCTCCTATAATTTCTCCGTAACCTTCCGGAGCAAGAACATCAACGGCTAGGGCAAGTTTTGGATTTTGCGGATCGCGTTTCATATAAAAGGCTTTTACTTCGGCAGGATAACGATGCACCATAACAGGTCTGTCAAATTTTCCCGATATAATTGTTTCGTCTCCGCCTCCAAGATCATTTCCATATTGAAAATCGACACCTTCGCTTTTTAATATCTCAACCGCTTCATCATAGCTAATTCTTGGAAAAGGACGTTTTACCGTTTGAAGTTTTGTAATATCCCGTTCAAGAATTTCAAGTTCGGATTTTCTGTCCGTTAAAACTGATTGAACTATATACTCAATAAGTTCTTCAGCAAGATCCATATCGTCATCTAAATCAAAAAAAGCCATTTCCGGTTCAACCATCCAGAATTCTGTCAGGTGCCGCCTTGTTTTCGATTTTTCGGCACGGAATGTAGGACCGAAAGTATAAATCTTTCCTAAAGCCATTGCACCTGCTTCGCCATAAAGCTGTCCCGATTGAGTTAAGTAAGCTTTGCCTAAATCGAAATATTCCATTTCGAAAAGCGTTGATGTTCCCTCTGCTGCATTTGGAGTGATAATAGGCGGATCGAAAAGTGTAAATCCGTTCATATCAAAAAAATCGCGTATGGCTTTTGCAATTCTATGCCGGATTTTAAGAATAGCCAGCTGCCTTTTAGAACGGATCCATAAATGTCTGTTATCCATTAAAAATTCCGGTCCATGTTCTTTAGGCGTTATCGGATAGTCATATGATTCGCCAATTAATTTCAAATCTTTAACATCCATTTCATATCCGCCTACTGCCCGTGGTTCCGATTTTATTTTTCCTGTTACTTCAAATGAGGTTTCCTGGTTAAAAGTTTCTGCCAGACTAAATATTTCTTCCGATACATTGCCCTTAAAAACAACACATTGAAGATAACCTGTACCATCTCTTAGAATTAAAAATTGTACTTTTCCGCTTGATCTTTTATTATAAAGCCATCCCTGCAAACTAATTTCCTGTCCTGCATAATTTGCTAAATCCGAAATGTAAATTTTCTTCTTCATCGTATATTTACCTTTGTTTTTTTTCAACTAAATATAAGTTTACCTTTTCAGATAATCAAAAATCTTAAATATTTAATTCTTTAAAATACTAATTCCTGTATTAAATGTTTCTTCAAAAAGCAGTTTTCTTCTTTGGAAATTCCATTCTTCAATTTCGGGATAATTCCCTTTGTAAACAATTCCCAGCTTAATCATATTGCCAGAATTTTTTGTAACTATTATATCATCAATTACTTGTTGATGAGTTCTATCGAGTGAATCGCATATTCGCAGAATGGCAGATAATTTATTTACAATTTGTTTGTTTTTGGGATTTAAGGAATTATATGCTGAATGACTTTCTTTTGGATGGCTTTTTCTATGATAACGAGCAATATTGGCAATTATTTCAATTTCATTATTTGTAAAACCCAGCAATTCACTGTTCCGTATTATATAATAACTGTGTTTATGATGTTGATTGTGGGAAATATAAAACCCGATATCGTGCAGTATTGCTGCAGCTTCCAGATATTCGCGGCAATCATTATCCAGTTTATGGAAATTTTGCAGCTGATCGAATAAGCGAAGCGAAAGGAATGTAATATGATCGCTGTGTTTTTTTTCGTAATGGCAGTTTTTTGCAAGACGTTTTACACTTTCAAGTCTTATTTTATTAAGTTTTGGCTTAATTTCATTAGAATGATATTTATATAAAGAATCGATTATTATTCCTTCTCTCAATGCGTAGCCCGAAATTGTAATTTCTTTTATATTCAGCTGTTCGAAAATTGTTTTTAATATAAGCAATCCTGCCGGAAAAATATCACTGCGCTGATCATCAAGTCCTAATATTTTTGCTCTTTTTTCAGCAGATTTAATTTTAAATACTGTATCATAAACTTCTTGCAAATCCTGATATGTAAAAACATAATTATTTAAGATATTTCCGGAGTAATCTTTTTTCTTTTTATTGCTCAAAGAAATTAATGCTGCTGTCATTATTGTTCCGCTTGAACCTGTAACAATATCTATTTTTTGTTCTCTTAAACTTCTTACAACCGGATTTAATTCTCCTTCAATCCACTTTTTACACTCCTCTGTATTTTTTTTCTTTATTTCATAATCAGGGAAAAATTTATTGGAAAGTCTTACCGCCCCTAATTTAAGACTGTTAGAATAAATTATTTTTTCTTTTTCTCCTAGAACAAATTCTGTGCTGCCTCCTCCAATATCAATTGCTAAAGCTTTCTTTTCATAAACCGGAAGTGCATTTAAAATTCCAAGATAAATAAGCCTTGCTTCCTCATATCCGGAAATCACCTCAACTTCAATTCCGGTTTCATTATATACCTTAGATATAAATTCATCTTTATTTAATGCTTCTCTTACAGCGCTTGTAGCCATTGCCCTTAATTTTGCATTATGCGATTCAGCCAGACCTTTAAATTTTTTCAGGGTTGTAATTCCCCTGTTCATTGCTTCGGGAGTAATAATTTTAATATCTCCTTTACTGCCTTCACTTAAGCGGATTACTTCTTTTTCTCTGTCGATTATTGTAAAACCTGTATCACCTTCAACCTTCACAACAATAAGATGAAATGAATTTGTGCCTATATCAACAGCAGCAAGAAAATTACTTTGGTCAGTCATTTTTTTTCTTCTTTTTATTTAACAGAAAGGAACAGAGATTATAAACGTCATCAACTGAAACATCATCAATTAAATCGGATTTCCGTATAAAATATTTTGTTTGTCCTACAGGAGCCCAATTATAAGGGTTTGTATGACCGAAAATAGAAATCTGCGGTGTACCTGTTGCGCCTGCTACGTGCATTACCCCTGTATCATTAGTAATAAACAAATCACTTTTTTCAATAATAGCAGCTAAAACCGGAATCTCTTTATTTAAACAATAAGTTATCTCTAAATCCAAATTCGATTTCATATAATTTATTTCTTCTTTGTCGCTTTTACTTCCGGTTATGTAAAATTTTACATCGTAATTATCTTTTAGTCTGGTTATAAGTTTGGCAAATTTTTGTAGTGCCCATCTGTTTTGAGGTTTTCCTGCACCAATGTGTAAACCTATCAGCATTTCTTTTTTCCCTTTATGAATTTCAGAAATAAATTCATCAGCTTCGCGTTTATCGTAACCATCAAAATTTATCTCCGTTCTAAAATTCTTTGATGCGAAACCAAAAGGACGTACAATATCTTGTATAAAATCCGATACGTGGGAATCTGGATATTTTCTCCAATCAAGATCAATTGGCTTATTGAACAAGAACGAATAATCGTTTGTAACTCCGTCAAGAGAATTAGGACCAATTTTAAAGTCCGAATTTGATATCCTTGCGATGAAATTACTTGTAAAGGAAATTGATACTGTTGCAGGAACTATTGCAATATCATATTTGCGGCGAAGAATTTTGATAAAATTTAAAAGATAAAAAGGATTAAAAAGTTTCTTTTTGTTGAAATCAAATTTATCGTCGATAAACCTGTTTTTTTTAACTGCGTAATTATTTGAAGGGCTTGCAATTAATGTTATTCTGCATCTGGGATTTTTTTCTTTTAAAGCCCTAAAAAGCGGAACAGTAGCCAACATATCGCCGAATTGATTATGCTGCCTTACAATTAAAACATTTTTAGGATAAGGAGGTACTGTTTTTTCAGTTTTTGATAATGCAAAATATTTATGGATGATTTTTTTCAGTATTACCGAAAATATACTTTTTGACCGCATCAATCTTTCTTTTCTTCGTTTTTTTGTTCAATGTCTTCAAATTCAGCATCAATAATATCTTCCTTTTTAATCATCGGTTTAACTGAATTTTTTTTTTCATATTCTTTTTTATTTTTTTTTGGCAATGCAATAGCCTTAATGATACGGAGTATTATATATATAAATATTGCAAAAAATATTACTTTTAACATTTTTATCCTCTTGTTTCGGGACTGAAATACTCAATGAAACCTCTGTTTTCATTAAATATTTGTCTGCATAATTCTTCAAAATCGTGTTCGCTGTTAACAAAATCTATTTCTGTTGAATTAACAATTAAAAGCGGAGTTTCGTTAAATTTAAAAAAGAAATTATTGTATGCTTCGCTTAATTGTGTGAGATAACTTCTTGTAATATTCCGCTCTATTTTTCGTCCCCGTTTTTTAATATTATAAATGAGCCTGTCGATGCTGGATTGTAAATAAACAACAAGATCCGGTTTTCTTAAATCTCTTTGCAATGTAGGAAAAAGATTTTCGTAAAGCTTTATTTCATCGGAACTTAAATTTAAGTATGCAAATATCTTATCTTTTGCAAAAATATAATCAGAAACTATAAAATCGGAAAATAAATCTTCCTGATGAAGTTCCTGCTGCTGCTTATATCTGTTGATTAGGAAAAACATCTGGGTCTGAAAGGCATAACGTTTTCTATCGAAGTAAAATTTCTCGAGAAACGGATTTGTTTCAAATTCTTCTTCTATCAATTTCGCATTTAGTTTATCGGACAGTTTTTTTGCCAGAGAAGATTTCCCTGCCCCGATAACTCCTTCGATTGCAATATATTTAACTTCAGACAAAATTTACCTCGGATTTTTATAGTACTTTACTGATAATATTTTGTTTAAGTCCTTCTGTCCTTATTTCCGAAACTCTAATATTTAAAACCGGATGAATAAAATCCGGCTCTATTTCGCACGCCGGAACAATAACAAAATCTCTTTCACAAAATCCCGGATGCGGAACTGTTAATTTTTCATTACAGAATATCGTGCTACCGAAAAATAATAAATCTAAATCTATTTCGCGCGGTCCCCATTTAAATGTTTCTTTTCTGCCTATATTTTTTTCAGTTTTTTTTAAATAATCAAATAATTCAAAAAGAGTGATTTCACATAAAAAACTTATTGCGCAATTATAAAAGTCAGGCTGTTCTTCGTAACCGAAGGCTTTTGTTTCATATATCGCTGATACTTTAATTTCGCTAAATTCTTTTTCACTTTTTAAAATATCAACAGTATTGGAGATATTTTTAAGCCTTTCTCCGGAATTAGAGCCAACCCCGATAATTGCTTTAGTCTTCATTTGTACGAATTACCTCAGCTTCAACACAGTCTATAACACCGCCAACAGGAACAGTATTTTTTCTTACCCGCACGCACACTTTTTGAACCTTATCGTAATTTTTAATTATTTCATCAGCAATTTTATACGCTATCGATTCTATAAGATGATATTTTTTTTCGTTTGCAACTTTCATAATAAGCTGATAAACACTGTGATAGTTTACCGTAAGTTTTAAATCGTCCTTAATTGCAGCTTCCGAGAAATCGGTATAAATATCAACATCAGCTTCAAATATTCCGCCAATATTCTGTTCTTCGGATAATGCTCCGTGATATGCATAAAAAGATGCGTTTTTTATTCGGATTATATTAACCATAACTAAACACTCACTTTCTTATAATATTTAAGTATTCCTTTTAAATTTGCAATTAAAATACCCGCAAGCACAATTGCCGAACCATTAATTTGAACGATTGATAATTTTTCTTTTAGAATAATCCAGCCCAATAAAACCGCAATTATAGGTGTAATAAAAGCGCTTAACGATAAGATTACTACATTAATTCTTTTTAAGAGCCAATAATAAGTTGTAAAAGCCATCACTGTTCCTAAAACTGCAAGGTATAAAATTGAAGAAATAGCTGTAACAGTAAATTTATTGTTTAAATAATCTTCAAATAAAACAGAAAATATTATTAACAAAATACCTGCTAAAAAAAGCGGTATAAGGTTCATCGATAATGGGTTTAATTGCTTTGCATTTTTTTTAAGATAAACAGCAATAAATCCCTGCATGGCAGCACTTAAAACAACTGCCGTCATTCCTAACAACATATTGGAATAGTTAAATGATAAATCATCAGAAAATATAATAATAAGTCCGATAAAACCTAAAACTGCTCCTAAAATTTGATATAAATCTGTACTTTGTTCTTTAATAAGAATGTATGATAAAATAATAACAACAAAAGGATATATACCGAAAAGTATTGAAGCCAGTCCGCTTGGTATAAATTGCTCTGCCCAATAAACCAGACCAAAAGGGATTACAAATGAAAAAAGGGCAAGCAAAATATAAATTTTTATAGAAAATGAATCTTTTTGCAGATTTATTTTTTTTACTTTCATAATGAGAAATACTAAAACTGAAGCAACAACAAATCTTACTCCTGCCGATAAAAACGGTGTCATTGTTTCGAGACCAATTCTTATCATCAGCCATGTAGAACCCCAAGCAAAGCAAATTAAAATATAGCCCAGAAATATTTTCAAGTTTTCATTCATTCTTCACTCATCGCAATAATTCCTATCGCCCGTCCGGATTTAATTCCTTCTCTTCTGTAAGAATGAAGCAAATCTGTTTTTTCATAACTGCATAAAGGACTAATTTCAATATGTTTTTCGGGAATACCGGAAGCAATTAACATATTTTTGTTTTCTTTTTTTAAGTTAAGGAAATAACGCTTATTTTGTATTTCAACCGATTCGGGACTGAATTTTTTGGCAACTTCCTCCCCGACTTCATAATTTTTAACATCAATGCACGGAGCAATATATGCAAAAATATTTTCCTCAAAGGAATTGAATTCTTCTTTTAATTTTTTCAAAGTCTTTTCAAGAATTTTTAATTCCGTACTTCGCCAGCCAGAATGTATGGCAGCAATTACTGCGTTTTTTTTATCATATAAAAATATTGGTACGCAATCGGCAGATGAAACTGCAAGCCCTATTCCTTTCTTTTTTGTAATAAGAGCATCACTTGTGGGGTAAATATTATTATTTTCAACAATTGATATATTATCGCCGTGAACTTGTTTCTGAAAAACAACATTTTCCTCTTCAAGTCCAAGTTTAGTAATAAATTCTGCTCTGTTTTCTTTTACAATATCAGGATTGTCCCCAACTGATAAAGACATATTAAAATAGTACGGTTCGCCGCGGTCAAGTCCGGTTTTTGTACTGAAACCGAATTTTATTTCCGGAAACCGACTAAATAAACTGCTTTTTATTATTATCACAAATTATTATTATTTTTAACCCAAATTTACAAAAATTGCCAATCAGTCTGATGTTATTTTATTAACGAATCAGAAAATAAATATCTATTTAATTTCAGAATTACTCCATTTAAGAAAATCAATTATTCCTTCAGTAATCTTGTCTGCTATTTTTTCCTGATAAGCCGGATCTAATAATTTCACCTCATCGTAAGGATTGGATAAAAAAGCTGTTTCAATTAAAACTGCCGGTAATTCTGTCATCGAATTTACTGATAAGTTAAAACCTTCGAATATCCCGAAAGAATTAAATCCCAGTTCAACAATCTTTTTATGAATAAACTCTGCCAATTGCCTGTTTGAAGAATGATGATAATAAACAGCTGTACCGCGTACACGATGCGGATCGACATTAAGAGCAACAGAATTACAGTGAATGCTTAACAAAATATCTCCTCCTGTTTCAAATACCTTTTTAATTTTTTCAGGATTTGATAAATTCTCGTCCCCATCTCGCAGCTGAATAACTTTAGCGCCGTAATCCACTAAAGACTCTTTAATTTTAGAAACAAGCTGATAATTAACATCTTTTTCCAAAACCCCGGAAGCTCCTAATGCACCTATGTTGTTTCCACCATGACCTGCATCGAGAATTACCGTACAGTTATTTATTAATGGAATCCCCTTCTTTTTGTAAATTATTGAAAAAATACTGTCCGAAAATTCAACTGAATATCCCCAGACTTGCCTTTCGGTTAGAGTTAAAAAAAATTCTAAAGTTTTTTCTTTAGAATTATAAAGATGCGAAACCTCTGCCTTTTCATCGGATTTATATATAATCTCATATCCGGCAAATTCGTAACCAACCAATTTAACTACAATAACTGCCGGATTTATTCCCTGATAGGTAATAAAAGGAGTTGGAGCATTAATCTTAATTTTAATCGTATCAGCATACTCGTATTTATATTTAGGTTCGGGAGATACAAAGGAAAATTCGGGATTTGCAAGAAAATCAGTTACATATTCTTCCGGTATCCAGCCATTTTCTTTTCTGGAAATACTGAATCTGTAATATTTCCCCTTTTTTCCGGTAATAGTTAACTCTGTTCCTTCCGAAATATAATTGGGTTCTTTAAGCCCTAATCGGTCTGTTTGCAGTTCATAACTGAAAAGAGGCCTGAAACCTTTTGTTTTTCCTTTAAAGAATGTTTTATGACTGGTGATATTCATTTTTACAGAACTGTTATATCTGGTTTCATTTCCGTATTTATCCGTTAACACTATTTCGTAATTCCCGAAATAATCAGTTTTAAAGTCATTAGCATTAATTTTTATTGAATAATATCCCGGTCGTTTTTTTGAATCCGAAAAAGGCAGCTCAATTATTCCCGGAATAATTGCAGAACATCCGGTTGTGCCTGAAAATGATAAAGTCAAAGATTCTCCTGCTGATATCCATCTGTCTTCTGCAGGTAAAACAGATTCCGGAAATATTTTAACTATATCTCCGTATTCCTTAAGTTTTTTTTCTTCTTTAACTAAATAAATATCTTTTTCCGCTTTTAAATATCCGTCATAATAAGCACGTATTGTAAATTTATTAGTCCCTTGTTTTATTTTCAGTAGTGTTGCAAAAGCTCCGGTCTCGTAAACTCTTAAATTTTCATCATTAACAGTAATTGTATAATCCGGATTAGTATTGCCCGCAATCCGATAATTTTTATAATTTGTAAAAGTTGTATCTGCCGAAGGGTAAACAAGATTTATATCTTGTTTCTGTGCCATTGCCACTGAAATAAAATAAAAAATATATAAATAGAATCTTTTTAAGAATATTGTCATCAAACAATCAGAATAAAAGATAATTTAAGAGAACTCAATGAACAAAATTAAAGATAAAATATCTACAATAAAAGGATTATCATTTTCGGATTACATTGATAATTTGAAGAAAAAAGTTAATACAGTTAGTACTAGTCAACAAAGTGAAGAAACAATTAAATTGATAGAATACGCTAAATTAAACCTTCACAGGATGGAAAGAATAAATAAAACTTATGAGCCATCTTATAATTTAAAATCAATAATGAATAAAATTAAAAGTGCTCAATTGTGGTTAGCAATAACTGAAGATTGGTGCGGCGATTCAGCACAGATACTGCCATATATTCATAAAATTGCATCTCTAAACACAAAAATCAGTTTAAAAATAATTGAACGCGACAAAAATTTAGATATAATTGATATTTATCTTACAGACGGAAAAAGGAGTATCCCAAAAATTATAGGATTTGATAATAATTGGAAAGAAATTTTTACGTGGGGACCCAGACCGATTGAATTAGCCGGACTATTCAAAGAGTGGAAAGAATTAAATATTTCTAAAAACATTTTAAACGAAAAGGTTCATCTTTGGTATGCCAGAAACCGAGGAATAGAAATTGAAAAAGAATTTACAGAATTATTATCTAATCTTAATCAAGATTAATTTCTGCAGATAAAATCAATTCGGTTTGGATATTTTTACCATTTTTTTTCGCAGGAATAAATTTAGTAATTATTATTGCAGCTTCAATACTTTCATCAATTTTCCGAGAGATATTTTTCGTAATTTTAGAATAATAAACATTGCCTTCTTCATCAATTTTTAAAAATACTTCTAAAATTCCTTTATAATCTTCAGTCCTGTTTTCAGGTGAAATAAAAATATTTCCTATCACAGCTTCCATTCCGCCTTCAGGAAAAGGACACTCATCCGCATTACAATTTA
>CAYTFZ010000001.1:17671-20777 GCA_964437215.1 uncultured Melioribacteraceae bacterium
CTTTGGAGTAAGCAAAAAAGGGATATAAAGTATTACCTGCGTAGAAACTACTTCTTCTTTATCCTGTCCGGGAATAAATTTAGTTCTTTTTACTGCATCAATTGCAGCTTCATCACAGCCTAAACCAATTCCTTTCACCACTGAGGCATCTCCTACATTACCTTGCTCATCTATTTGCGCCAATACCGATACTGTCCCTTCAAGTCCGTATTTTTTAGCATCTTCCGGATAATTTATAGCCTCAATTATTGATTCTATACCCCCTACAGGTTCAGGACAAATATCAATAGTACAGATATATTCTTCTTTACGCCGCGAGCTGTTTTTAATCCCCGATATTTCCGTAAAATACCTGGAAATAGGAGCAGCATAATTTGGATCGCGACTTACATAATTTGTGCTTATCAATTTCCCTTTTTCAAATATTCTTGTTTCTTTAAGTCCGCCGTTTTCATAATAGTATTTTGATAATCCGTCTAAAATTCCCATATCGGTTTGTATTTCAGACTTTATTATTCCGTTTAAATAATATTCTCTTATCCAACCGTTTACAATTCCATTTGAATATGTAATTTCTTTTCTTAGATTCCCATTTTCATAAAACCAATAGCAGGTACCGTCAAGTCTGTCGTTTACATAACTTATTTCCGAAGATATTTTTCCGTCAGGATAAAACGAACGGTTTATGCCGGTCTGGCTGTATATCTCGTTAAAGAAAATTAATAACGGAATCAGACAAAAGAAGCTTTTCATCAATTAAAATTCCCATTTTGCAGCTAATGTAGGCATAATTTCAACTTTATTTGTCGGCAAGAAATTATGTGTAATTTCAACTTCACTTCCGAGAAAAAGGTTTTGTGTTACTTTTACCCATAATTGAGGTTCAGTCATAATTACCAAATCTTTTTTATCTTTTCCAGCCAGTTTTGCACTCCATAAATCTGCAAATCCTGTAAAAATGATTTTCCCATCCCAAAATTCGTTAAACCAAACAATTGTAATCTGAAAATCGCTTCCAGTTGATAAATAGTCCTTTCGGTAAAGCAAATCGGTATTTAAAGTTGTAATTCCCAAATCTATAGGATAACTTAATCCGGCAAGCCAAACATGCCCTAGAGGATATCCTGCGGCATTTCCATCGTTATATTGTAAAGTTGCAGAAAGATTTTCTACCCAAGGGAGATTAATGTAGCGGGCAATTTCAAAATATGCCAAAGACATACTTTTATTTCCGCCATTATTAAAATCGAAATCTGCAAAGAAAAATGTTGAACCGTAGTCATCGGCTTTCAGCATTTCAAAAGTAGAAGTAAAATATTTCCTGTCTTTTCCTAAATCGTAATGTATTTGAATATTTTGAGATAATATCGGACAAATTAAAAATATCATTAAAAGCGTAACTTTCGTTATTTTCATCGTTGTTGCCTTATATTTATATGAGTTTTAAGAATTGTACCTTGGAAGTGATATAGTAAATTCGGAACCTTTTCCGAATTCACTTTTAACTGAAATGTCTCCGCCAATTCTTTTTAAGAATTCTTTGCAAAGAATCAGCCCAAGTCCTGTACCCTTTTCTTTAGCAGGACCAATTGAAACATAATGCACATCAATCCGGAAAAGCTTATTCTGATCTTCTTCCGATATCCCTATACCTTCATCGATAACCGAAATGTAAACATTCCCGTCATCTTTTTCTGTTGCGGTAATACTTACTTTAGCTCTTTCTTGCGAAAATTTAATAGAGTTACTCAGTAAATTGCCAATTACAGAAATAGTCATATTTTTATCAGCAAATACTTTTATATGACTTTCTGCATCAACAAAAAATCTTATTTTTTTATGTGCGAAATCATCTTTTAAAGCACTTGCAACTTCCCAGATTATATCCTGAACTACAAGAGCCTGAGGTTCATTCTGAATTCTGCCGGTGTGGGCACGCGACCATTGGAGCAGGTTTTCTAAAAGTTTATACGCATGTTTTGCAGAATTGTTAATTTCAGTTATAAAAGTTATTTTTTCATCTTCATCAAAGGAATCATATTCCTTCAGCAACATTTCCGAAAAACCAAGCAGCGTTGTAAAAGGATTTTTTAGATCGTGTGATACAATTGTAAGAAATTTGTCTTTTGTAGCATTAGTTTCGCGGATTTTTTCTTCAGATTCTTTTAGATTTTTCTCTATAAGAATTCTTTGCGTAATATCTGAAAAAGACCCGATTATACCGCCAGGTTTATCATTGTCATCATAAAAAACCGATTTACTTATAAGAATATTTCTTTTCTCGCCGGAATCAGCTTCAATTTCTGTTTCATATGTCAACGAGTTAAGATTATTTATAACCTCATTATCTTTTCTTTCATCTTCTTCCGAAAATTCTTTTGAAAAGACTTCATCAGCAGACTTACCGAATATTTCTTCCAAAGGTTTTCCAAGATATTCCTCAAATTTCCGGTTGCAGCCTAAATATATACCTTTCAAATTTTTATAATAAACCGGGTTTGGAATATTATTCATTATTGAAAGTATAAACTTACTTTGCTGGTTTGTTAATTTATCTTGGTTAAAGTTAGAATTGTACTCGTGTATAAATTTAACAACAACTTTGGCACCATCTGCAGTAACTGCAGGATAAAACCCGGCGCAACAATCAATTTTGTTATCATTAACCGATAAAAAAGTTAAATTAACTACCTCTACGGTATTATCGTATAAATTAATTTCCTTAAGAATATTCTGAATTTTATTATAATCAGATTTATCAATAATGCTTAAAACACTTTGTTCCGATATTTCATCCGACTGATAACCGAATAACTGCATCCATTTTCTGCTGGTTGCAATAAATTCACCTTTATAGTCAATTATTGCAAAAACTTTATCTGCAAAATCATCTAATCCTTGTACTGCGTCACTATTACTAACAGTTTCAATGTCAATATTTTTGATGAAATCGACTATTTCTTTTATTTGAAGGATATCCGCTTGCGCCATACAATAATTAAATTTTTATGCTAAAGTAACAAAATTAATACTAACATTATACATCCGAACAAAAAAAAACCCCGCCTTTTGACGGGGTATTTTATTAAATAATATTTTACAGAGC
>CAYTFZ010000001.1:20877-90983 GCA_964437215.1 uncultured Melioribacteraceae bacterium
ACCAACACTGAAATGTGGTTCATGCGGAAATCCGCCACTTATTGTAAGTTTAACCGGACGCGATACTATTGTTTTTCCTCCGATTGTACATCTTGCAACAACCTGCACAGGACCAGAGATTGTTCCGCTTCGAACTGTTGTAAAAACTAATCCTTCAGAATTTGATCTTACTGTTTTAGGACCGATTTCTTCGCCACCGTTAGGATGTGAGCCTGGCAAAAAGTCGAATGTTACCGGAATTGAATGATCGATATCAATTGGATTACCGTTTGAATCTACAACAACATAAGTTATATTTGTCCAAGTAATATCTCCTGTTTCCTGAACAAAAATATTCGGACTTGTCATACTAACAAACTGGATAGCATCAGCAGGACCTGTAACACTGCTGTTTATTAATTGTTTTTCTAATCTTATAGTTCCTAAATCAAGTTTTTTTTCAGCAACATTTACATCTTGTGTAATTTCTCTTGTTTCGTATCCTTTAATATTAAAAGTAAACTTTAGTTCTTTGTTACCGCTCATATCAAGAATAAAAGCAAAATCTCCGCCGGCTTCTGAATATCTGTCATTAAACCCGGAAATTTTTATGGTAACTCCTTCAATTCCTGTCCCTGTTGTATTATCAATAACTTTACCGGAAATGGTTACTTTACCTCCTGTTTCAGCTTTCTCTTCGTCAGCTTCCGTAGTGGTTGATTTTTTACACGATGTTGTAACAAATAAAACAAAAAATACTGACAGCAAAAATAATAATGTCTTTTTCATAGTATGATCTTCATTTTATTGATGAAATATTTATTATTTAGATTATGTAACAATAAAAATATACAGACTATTGTTCTAAAGCAAGAAATTTTTAAGATATTTATAACGATAAAAATAAGATTATTTCAATAATCATTCCAGCTAATTTTCGAATATTTTATTAATATTTTAATCGGTTAGGACAAATATTAGCCATTTGCTCAAAAAAATCAACTATTTTATTATTGAAATATTTATAAGTAAATATATAAATATTTATTTTTATGTTAAAAATTAACTAATTCTTTATTGGCTTATTTATTGATATGTTTTAACGTCACTTTATGGAGAAAAAATGCACAACTATTATTCCTTAATTTTTCATTTTTCAAAAATAATCTATCAAACAGAAGAGTTTATTGAAAACAAAATAGAGTTATACGAAATTAAAAATAGAGCTGCAGATTTTCCTTACTGGAAAAAACTTATCGGGACGGCTGTTTCAGAATTTAGAATCGAACATTTCTATAAATTGTCACTTGGAACTCTTTATATTACTATGTTAACTTTTTTAATATTGAAGTATTTTCAGTAATTTTTACCGGTCTATTCAGACTGAACTATTTTTATAATTTCATTTATTAACTTTTTTCGAGTAACATCATTATCGTTCATTTTAAATTTATTAAGCAGTTCATAACGGCTTATTTTATTATTTTCTGAATGTTTTTGTAAATTATATAAAGTTTCAAAATAACGAATATCGTCTATTGCTTCACGCATCCCTTCCCATTGAATTGTTGAAATAATTCCGTCAGTTACCGGATAAGTAAAAGCTTCTTCGCGAAATCTTTTTTCCGGATCATCAAAATCATTCCAGAAATTACCATAGTTTTTCTGATAAGCATATATCATTGCCCCGTCGTAATTCTTTAATATTAAATCGAATCCGTAATTATTTCTGTAAATTTCAGGATTTTCCTGACCCGCCTGAGGATTATGATATGAAAGTACTTTTATATTTTGTTTATGGAATTTTTCCGGTATTGTAAAATCAGTTTCCCCATGAACAACCGCAAAAGAAATTTCGTTGTCAACATATTTGTAAACATCTTTTACTGCCGCTATAAATATTCCATTGCATAAACTTTTCGTTTTTTGCCAAAACGGAATCTGTTTTTTTATATTCGCGGAATCAGCTTCATCAATACCGTAGATGTATAAACTGTCCCAACCGCTTTTTTTAATTACTTCGGAATATTCCCTGACTTTGCTTATTAACGAATTTGTATCATTATTAAAAACCGCATCTGAGAAAAGATTTAAGTCGATGTGAAATATTTTATCTGTTGAATACCCTAAACTCTTCCTTATTTCCAGATTTCTTAAAAGATAATTGTTTTTTTGATAATTTACAGGGTAATTAAAACCGTGATCCTTAATATCCTTTAGTTCAATAGTTAATTGTTTTTCAGTTTTATCGTTATAATGATATGGGCGTTGATAATCTTTAATCTGCCCAATGTAGTATATTGAATAAATTATTCTGGGATCATCTAATTTAAATGGCAAGACATTTATTCTAATTGGTATTTTATGAACATTTTTCCCGGATGTTGCAATTTCAATAAAACCTCTGTAAATTCCTGGTAATTCCGAACTGTCTGCAAAACATTTCAGCCAGATTTGCCGGTAGTCATCATCAAGTATAAAAGGTTGCAGATCAGGTGTATCAGCAATTTTTAATTCAGAAAAATCGGTATTAGGGCTATCTGTTATATTTATATATTTTTCTTTGTTTTCTATTGTTTTACAAAGAAGATAATTTTGTTCATTTATTCTGTCAAGTTTAATCAGCTTATCATTTTTTATAAGTAATTCCTGAGTCAGTAATTTACTGTTTTCGTTTCTTATATCTTTTGAAGTAATCCCTGCCTGATACCATACTTTTACAATATAAGGATCAATAATACCATTAAATAACTTATTATTTTCATTTTTTAGCTCGGTTATTTTAATTGATAATATTTCTGTTTTACCAAAGCTTTTTATAATAAACGATAAAGGTTCAATTTCTCCCGGTGTTATATTACACGAAAGTGAGTCAATTTTCTTCATATCCGCCGGGAGATTAATTTCATCCAATCTTACATATTTGGTAGGATTTAAGTAATGAAAACTCAAGCCCGATTCTTCCGAACAGCTTGTAAATCCCCAGAAGAATAAAAATAAAATTATTCTCAGGAACTGACGATTTTTTATAAATCTCATATTTTTTTTATTTTGTGAATAATAGAAATGTTATTGAAATGAAAGGCAGCAAAAAGGAAAAAAATAAAATATATTTTGCAGTATTTTCGCGAAACCGAGATATAATTTTATACAATAAGTAAATTATAAATGACTGATAAAAAACAATATTCAGGAAAGCCAGTCTGTCATATTCTACAAAATTATTAATTACAAAAAGCAAAGAGAAAAAAAGTATCAAAATAAGATCAATGCCGGTAAGCAAAGCTTCGGGACTGAAAAATATTCTTTCGCGCAGAACAATGTAAAATATTACCGTAAGCAAAACAACACCGAATAATATTTCGAGATAATTATTATTCAATATTAAAACAATATATTTATTCTTTATTGATTCTGACAGTCCGCTTAAAAAGAAAAATCCTGCCGTATTTAAAAAAACATAAATTCCGGCAATTTCTTTTGTTCGCTGATAATGCATTACTGATAAAATCAGCGATAAAACACCAACAATTGTTAAAAACAACAAATCTTCGAACTTAAGCGAAGTTTTTATAGGAACAGACGACAAAAGAATAACAGATGTTGCCAGAATCGAGAATGGTATTATCAATTTTATATAAAGTTCAATTATTTGCTGCGGAAGCATCGATATTTTATCAGTATAGTATCTCGTAAAAAAATCGGATACTGATTTAACCTTACTGAATAAAAGTTTGCTGAAAATCAATATTAGAGCAACAGAAAAAAATAAAACAGTTGCTGTGTATTCGTATCCTTTATAATAAACAAAGGATATGAAAATGAAAATTATTGTAAAAAGATGAACAATAAAAACAGAAAATTTGTGTTGAATATTGCTTTCGAGTATAATGTGATGCAGATGTGTTTTATCAGGATTGAATGGACTTTCTTTTCTTAATATTCTGAATATCATCACTTTTAAGGTATCAATAATCGGCACACCTAAAACTATTACCGAATAAGTAATATCCAACTGCGAACCGTAATGATCAACTGAAATAAGCAAAGATACAAGCATAATAAAAAAACCGAGAATTAATGATCCTGTATCTCCTAAAAATATTTTCGCCGGATAGGCATTATATTTAAGAAATCCTAAAATACTTCCCGAAAGACTTGAAGTAAGAATAAGTGCAAGTTCATTACCGGTATAGATAGAAACCATAAAATACATAAAAAATATTAACAGTGAAAAACCGCTTGCCAAACCATCAAGCCCATCCAAAAGATTTATCGAATTAATAACTCCTACAATAAAAAAACCAAGTAATATTAAATCGAATGGTTGAGGGATAGTAACACCAAAAAGCATAACTCCAGTTACAAATTCGGTAAAATATGTAACTATTAAAATTGCTGTAAGAATTTGAAAAGCAAATTTCACAAGCGGACTAAGTCCGATAATATCATCCAGCGTACCGCATAACAAAATTATAAGCGCCCCAACAAATAAAAGTTTAATCGAATTCAAATCTGGATAGAAACTGAACATCAATACCATAACACTGGTAAAAATAACAATCCCGCCCATCCGGGGAATAACTTTTGTATTAATCCTTCGCACACCCGGTCTGTCGACTATATCCGATTTTTTTAAAAAAGAAATTAATGGCGGCGTAAGAAATAATGTAATTACTAACCCCGCAAAAAATATAAAGGTATAAGTCATTACATTACTTCCTCAATCAAATCAATCATCTCGGACGCTATCTTTTTTCTGTTGAAATTTGCCATTACAAAATTGAATCCGTTTTGCCCCATAATTCCGGCATTTTTATCGTCTTTACTGAATTCTAAAACTTTTACAGCCAAATCTTCGCTGTTTTCCGGTTCAAAAAGAATGCCGCAGCCAGCATTTTCAATAATCTTTCGCGATTCTCCTTCAACACCCATTAATATAGGTTTTTTCTTTATCATTCCTTCAAACATTTTTGAAGGTATAACGGTCTTAAATAAATCGTTTTTCTTAAGGTGAACACAGAAAAGATCAAGTTTTTCAATAATTGCCGGAATATCTGATTTTGGTTGAATCGGAAATATCCGGATATTTTTAAGATTCCTTTTTTTAATTTCATCTTCAAGTTTTTGTCTTTCGGCACCCGAACCGACAATTACAAACTTAATATCTGTATTTTTTAATTTCTCTGCAGCATCAATCAGTGTAATAATTGAATGAGCCATTCCGATTGTCCCGATATATCCAATCTTAAATCCAGATAGTAAATAGTTTTTTAATTCAATATTCTGAATTTCACTTTTAATATCAAAAGTATCTGTATCAACACCGTTAAAAAATACGTGTATTTTATCTTCGTTTATTCCTCGCTTTATGAGATTTTCTTTAAAAGATACCGTTACAGATATTATTTTCTTTGCTGATTTATAAAGATTTATTTCAATCCATTCGAGAAGTTTAATTATTTTTTTATTTGTTAAAGCTCCAACCGCAACTATAGATTCTGGCCATAAATCCCTAAGCTCCAAAATAAACGGTTTTCTTCTTAAAATTGAAATGTATTTTCCGGCAAGTCCGCAAAAAAACTGTGGTGTTGTGGACATAACGAGATCAAATTTAATTCCTGAAAAAGAGACATACATAACGCTTAAAAGCATAAATATTATGTAATTAAGAGTTCTTAAAATAAACCCCTCGTTTGGCGTGATTAAAGTCCATAAACGTATTACATCTATACCGTCAATATTTTCTTTCTGAATTAATTTATTTTTATAACCGGGAAATATTATACCGTCCGGATGATTAGGAAAATTTGTAACTACAGTAACATCAATTCTATTCAGCCAAGCTCTGCAATGCTCGTATGTCCTGTTTGCAGGAGCATTTACTTCCGGCGGGAAATAATGAGTAACAAATAGTAACCTTTTTCTACCAGGCAAATTAAACTAACTCCTTATAATAAAAAAATAAACACAAATATAATTTATTGTCTTTTCGCAAAAGAGACAATTTGTATTTTTTTATTATGGTATATTGATTAAAAATATAAATTTCAATTAAAAATTTAATTGAAAGATACAAGTAAAACAAGAAACAAAAGTTAAAACAGGAAGTTTTTTTTTAATTTCACTTAAGTATTACAATGTCATAATCTATTTCAGCGGGTATTGAAGCTTTTGATAAAATTATTGTACTCTGAGTTAAAGCAATTCCAAACTGAGGATAATACTCTGTTTCTTCAATTTCGTGAGAACAGTCTTTTATCACTATTTTTACACTAACTTCATCTAAAGAAATATAATATTCATTTCCGTCTGTGGAAATACTGCAATCCGGATGTAAATGGATGTAACTTTTTACTAAATGATTTCCCTTTCCAGAAACTGAATCTCGCACAGAGATTGTATTATCTTTTGTGTGAATATTTCTACGATGAATTATTTTATCTCCAATAAGTCTGGCAAATCCTTTATATTCACCTGAAAAATTGAATCTATCTGCGTTGTATTCATAATTAATATTTTCAGGTTTGTATCTTCTTGCAACCCTGAAACTTCCCCAGCATTCAATCTGATCTATTCCATCAATACTTATAGTATTGTGTGCAGATGCCGATCTTGAATAATTTCTTCTTATTCCATGTTTGTATTCAAAAACACCAGTATCGGTAATAATTTTCTTTTTGCTTACCGAGAGTTCATAACTGAATATATCAGAATGCGAATGAGCTGGAAGATAATCTGGTCCTATTTTTCCAGCATCTAATGCAAAATAAATGTTTTTATTTTTGAAAACATAATAACCTGAGTCAGTGAAAATATTTTTCTCTTCAATAACATTAAAACCAAGATTATGTGCATATTCATTAAGTACTTTGGTCTCGGGAGCAATTCCTTCCGCCGAATCGTTAAATAAAGTAATTTCGCCGTTAGGGTGGGTAAGACCATTTAAATAATTAAGCATTTTTGTAATGTTTTTCTTTAAGAAATCGCAAAATTCCTCATCATCTAAAGTAATGTTATACATATCTAATAAACCAAAAAGCATTATTGCATGATACATCGTAGATCGTTCAAAATAACCGCCGTCACTCAATACCTGAATTGGGAGCTCTTTGTAAAAAATTCTTTTTGCTTCAGAAAGCCATTTATCTGATTCTCCGCTGCCGTTGAAATATTTTCCTGCAAAATATAACGCTTTGGCATTTTCCAGATAGTGATTACCGGGAAAATAAAACTCCATATTCCTGTAAAGAAATGAAGCTTGCTGATATATGCTCTTCTTAATAACTTCGTTTTCTGGCCTCATTTTTATCCAATTTACAATTCTTAAAGATAATGGATAAGAATGCCACCCTGTTCCCTTTCCTAAATGATTTTCGTTCAACCAATTAATACAAATATTTTCGAATTCGCTTTTATTTAGAAGAAATCCGTAATTAAAATAATGTAGATTAAATTTCCATAATAAAGGGAATTCTTCGAGATCCCAATTAATCGGATTACCTGTTTGACCGCAATGATTCAAAAATATAAAGTTACCTTTTAATATTTCTTCTCTTCGATTTGTTGGATCATAAAACAGATAGTCGGTAAGTGATTGTTCATTTGTTTCAAGTTTTAAAGAAATATCCGGTATATTCTGCTTAAGGTATTTACGCTTTATTATAGAATAAATCCTTCCAATTGTCTGTTCTTTCCGTAAATATTTAAGCGTATGATAGTATTTAAATATCATTTTTACTTTTACCGATTGATTTTGTAATATATTCTTTCATCCGCTTTCCTACCATTTCCCAAGTGTATTTCTCTGTTACTAGTTTATATCCATATTCACCAAAGGTCATGCATTTTTGCGGATTATCAAGTAATTTAATTAAAGCTTCTGCAATTCCTTTTACATCACCTGGTTCAACAAGATATCCGTTTGTATCATTTTGAACAAAATCCGGAATTGCCCCTATGTTTGTGGCAACAACCGGCAGCCTGTAGAGCATTGCTTCGAGATATACAAGTCCGAAAGGTTCTCTTTTGGTGGGCATACAAAAGACAGATGCATTTTTATAATAATCGGGAACTTTTTCGATTGGAATTCTTCCAAGAACGATACATTTCTCATTTTTTATTTTTGGATTTGCACCTATAATAATCAGTTTCGAATCGGGATGCTTTTTTAAAACTTTTTCAAAAGCTTCCAGTAAATCGGGTCCGCCTTTTCTTTCCCAGTCAATTCCAACAAATAAAATATTTTTATTTTTATATCTTTCAATATCCGAGGTCATATTTTCGATATCAACATTGCTTCCAGCATAAACACAAGCAACTTTTTCTACAGGACAAGAATACTCCGAAATAATAGAATTAGTAATATTTGAACTGTATGTGAAATTTAATGTGGCATTTTTATAAATAGATTTTTCAAGTTCAATCATTTCACTTGATAAAAGACCTTTTTTATCGAATAGCGGATAACCTAAATTAGCCAAATGAGTATGGTCGGTATAAATAAAATGCGGAAGCCCTTCGAGACTTGTATCGTAAACAGAACCTATTTGAAAAGAGAAGTAATAATCCCCTTCGCGCAATTTATTGTTCACCATTTTTTTTATTTTTTTAAATAAAAAAACTGTCCGGAAAAAAACATCTTTAAACTTCTTACGGTTTGTTAATAAATCTAGACCATATTCTTTAAATGTAAAAAAGACATTAAATAAAACAATTATCTTCTCTTTTTTTAATAAATCTACAATCCGAATAATATCAAACTTGTAATCAGGGAAATTATCTTCCAATATTTTAAGCGTATTATCTGTCTGAGGATGTTCGTGAGCAGTGATAAAAGCAATTTTTTTCATAACTGTATTAAGTCTTAATAGTAAATTTTACCGTATCAGTACGGTTGTTATTTAGCTTATAAAATAGATAACGAAACTGACAAAATATATATTATTTTTTTCTGCTGAAATGTTCGCAGATAACACTTTGCACTTTACTTTCTTTCCGTATACAATATAAATCATTTTTTTAATAATTTTAGAAAATTTATACTTCCCGATTTTATTTACTTCATAATTCAATAATGAATCCGTCCGGTACTTTGATTTCAATTAGATTAAATTTATTTGCAAAACTTTCTCTAAATCCTTTATTTGAATACTATCCATGTATCCAGAACATATCAACTCTTTTCAAAAAGTTTTTTACACATTTCAATATATTTCTCTGTCAGAATTTTTGAATCGAACTCACTAGCTTTTTTTAGAGATTTCATCCTGAGTTCGTAGAGTAAATTTCTATTATTGTTAATTTGGTTAATTGCTTCAATAATAACATTTTTATTTTTGGGTTCGAACATTATCACATCTTCTTCCGTAAACATTTCTTTAAGCGAAGGAAGGTTTGTGCATAATACAGCTAATCCGCAGGATAATGCTTCAATTACAATTCCTGGATATCCTTCTTTGTAACTTGGCAAGATCAATGCATCATATTCTGCCATTTTTTTTATTACTTCTTCAGGTCTAAGAGCTCCTAAATATTTCACTTTTTTGTTTTCGAAAATATTAACACTAAGGCCATCATAAAAAGGACCGTAAACATCTATCTGAACATCAGGTAATGACTCGGCGGCTTCAATCAATTCGAATATACCTTTTTCTTTTCGAATATGAGAAATAAAAACAATTTTTAACTTTCCGTTTATGTTTTTTGAAGGTATCGGAAGATTTGAATACATTTTTCTGTGATTAGGAAACCATTGAACATTTTTATGAAGCGGAGTAAATTTTTCATGCAAATATTTCGTTTCTACTAAAAGAAGATCGGATTGTAAAACAAAATTATCTATTATAAATTTTAATATTAAATTCGAGTTAGAATAATAATTATAAAAATTTCCTCCAAATATCCTGTAGGCTAGTTTCTTATTAAACAATTTACTAAGGACATACAAATAACCGCTTAATGAAACAATTCCTCTGATAGATGCGTGAATTGAAATAATATCTACTTTATGAATATTGTGCAATATTTGTAACGCTATCTTTAAAAAAGGCATGGGTGATATTTTTCGAATATTAACATCAATTGTTTTTATTATCACATTTTCTTTTGCTGAAGCAAGTTCTTCAATTAAAAGTTGAAATAAAACAGTAGTTCCACCCATCGGGGGAGGTAATGGACCTAAAAGCATTATTCTTATTTTATTTTCGTATTTATTTAACATTCAACCACAAATTTACATTATATCAATAAAAACTTTTTTGTATTTCTCAATGCTTTTCTCTATACTGAAATCTAATGATCTTTTAATAAGGATATCCTTCGATGGCGGATTTTTTAAATAATCCTTAATATTATTTGCGAGATTAAGATAATCCCCTACCGGGGATAATAGTCCGTATTTCCCGTTTTCAAATATTTCTGCTGGTCCGCTAGGACAATCTGTACTAACAGATGGACATCCACAAGCAATAGCTTGAATTAATGCTCCTGGTAAACCTTCCCACCTCGAAGAAAGCACAAATAAATCTGCGTGCGAAAAATACGAAAACGGATTTTGAACAAATCCCGGGAAAATTACTTTATCGCTTATTTTTAATTCTTCAATTAATTTATATAATGCAATTGTTTCAGTATCGTCTTTATCGCTTTGTCCAAGTATCATTAATCGGGAAGGAATTTCTTTATTAACCTCCGAAAATGCTTTAACTAAAGTGCTAAAATCTTTTTGCGGATTAATTCTTCCAACTCCTAAAATAATCGGCGTGGATTTATCATTAAACCATGGATGATTACAAGGTTCTTTAGCTTTTTCAAAAATATCATTTCCTACAACCGGATTATGAATCAGTTCAACCTTATTTTCAGGCAATTTTAAATATTCTATCAAATCTTTATAAACACCTTCAGATATAGCAATTATTTTATCGCCATATGGATAAACTTTTGCTGCTGCAAAATTTATTATTTTGTTCCAAAAAGTTAACTCCGACTTTGTTTCAACTGAAAATGTTGTTGCTTCGCGGAGAAGTAACTTTGTTTTTACACCGGAAAGTTTACGTGCAATTACAGCAGCAACATTAACTCTGCTAAGTGTTGAGATTAAAACATCCGGAGTTCTATTTTTTAAATAGAAGGTTAGTGCCTTTATTGATTTTAATACTCTTGGTGATTTTAAATCAATAATTTTGATATTTTCTGGAACTTCAGAAAGATAAGGACCAACGGCTTCAGTTAGAACAAGTTCAACGTTCATTCCAGCGGAGTCTAATCCTTTTGCTAGATTTAGCATCATTCTTTCTGCACCACCTCCATTTAAATTTGCAACAAGAACTGCAATATGTAATTTTCTATCATTCATATTATTCTGAAAGCAACCATTTACAATAGAGCTCAATTCCCTCTTCAATTTTAATTTTAGGATTATATTCCAACATTTTTCTCGATTTTTCAACATCAGCAAATGTCCTTTCAACATCGCCAGCTTGTCGTGAACCGAATTCTACTTTTGCTTTTTTTCCAAGATATTTCTCAAGCAAGCTTACCAAATCGCTTAATTTAACAACCTGCGATTCGCCTAAATTAAATATTTCGTATCCTTTAAGCCGGGTTATGCTGTTTATCAGCCCGTTTACAATGTCGTCAATATATGTATAATCTCTCGACGTTGAACCGTTACCATCAAATAATGTTATAGTTTCACCTTTTAAAATGTTATTTGCAAATTTAGCAATTGCCATTTCAGGGCGCTGCTTTGGTCCGTAAACAGTAAAAAATCTGTAACAGAAAATATTAAAATCATAAAGTGAATGGTATGTATAACATAGTAACTCTCCTGCTTTTTTTGAAGCTGCATAAGGTGAAATAGGATTATCTACATTGTCTGTTTCCGAAAACGGAAGCTTTTTATTATTTCCGTAAACCGAAGAAGATGAAGCGAAAAGCATATCTTTTAATCCAAAGTTCCTCATAGCTTCCAAAATATTAATTGTTCCGAAAACATTGGTTTCGTAATAGCCGATCGGATTAATTAAAGAAGGACGTACACCTGCTTTTGCGGCAAGGTGAACCACAAGTTCAATTTTTTCTTCCCTGAAAATTTTCTGTAAAAGCTCTTTATTTAAGATATCACCTTCGTAAATTTTCCAGTTTTTGTTGTTTCTAAATTTTTCAATATTTTTCTCTTTAATAGTTCTATCGTAAAACGAATCGAAATTATCAATGCAAACAACTTTATAGTTATCATTTAAAAGTCTTTCGGTAAGATTAGAACCAATAAATCCAGCTCCTCCGGTAACCAATACTTTTTTCATAATTTCCCTTTATATTTATTATATACTTTTATATGATTCAGCCATTATTTTTGCATATTTGATTTTTGAAAAATTTGCAAGCCCTATTTCTGCTATTTCTTTTCTGCTTGGGAGGTTATAATTTAGAAGAAACTCTTTAATGATTTTTTTACTGTTAACAGTTTCTTCCTCTTTAAGAACCAGTCCGAGATTTTTTTCTTTTACATACTGGCTGTAATCACCAATAAAATCCGATATAAGAACAGGCAGACCAGTCATTATATATTCTGCAAATTTAGTAGGAGCGGCCACTTCATTTAACGGGTCTCTTTCACGAAGCAAAACTCCCATATCGGCAGCATTCAAAAAACCGGCAACTTCATCTCTTTCTGCACTTTCAATAAAATATTTACCTTTAACCAATTTTTCAGAAGCAAGCTTTTCTGCATCTGTAACAGACGGTGTTAAAATGATGAAAAAAATATTTTCAAGTTCTTTCATCAGATTTCCGATGATTTCAAAGATTGTATCCGAATAATGCCAGTAACCGATTCCTCCTGGATAAACAAACACAAATTTTTCTTCAATTTTAAGTTGTTTTCTAACTTTATTCCTTAAGTTTTCATTAAAATAAAATTTCGTATGGTCTGCTAGACAAGGTATAACAGCAGTTTTATTTAACTCGATGTTACAATTTTTAACAAATCTTTCTTTAAGTACATCTGATACAAAAAATATTTTAGATGCATTTTTTGTTATACCAATTTGAAGTTGTCTGTCCTTTTTAAGTTTTGCTAATCTTTCTTTTTCAGGAATCCCTTTAGTTATTGCATAATAATTATATTCAGCAGCTTGATCTGCGCGAACATCATAAATGTAAGTAACATTTTTCATTCTTCTTTTTAATTTTTCGGCTGCAAGTCCGCTTACAGATCCTCTGCAATGAAGAACAATTTCATCATTTTTATATTTCCGAAATTTTATTAAAAGAATAACATAACTAATAAAAACATTAAACCAGCTGCCCGGTTTTTTGCCTGAAGGGAAAAAAAAGACTTTACCATTAATCTTTTTTTCTATATTGGACTTATGTTTTGATAGTTCCGAAAATCCTTTCAAATATTCTCCCAGCCTGAGGAGAAAAATAACACTAAAATTAATCCCTTCTTTATCATAAAATTCAATGTATTCAATCACCTGCGAACTGATTACATTCTTTGGATATTCAGTTAATATTGAAAAATAATAACGGCTCATTTAAAACCTGATTGAAAGATGTAAAAATATTTAAGAAAAGTACTTAAATTCCAGCAGAAATTCGATTTATTATTGATTTTTCCGCTAGGTGCATCTTAAAAATATCTAAACCTAACCGGAATTGTACATTCTGCTCAGTGGGATTTATTGATTGATTAAGCATTTCGAAATCAATTTTCCCAGGAATAATTAAAAAACATAAAGCCAAAGGAATTTCGTTCTCTGTGTAATAATTAACAACATTTGCAGGATGAACCTCCCCGTATTGAGTTGAACTCCAACCGTCAACAGGATTTTCTATTCCTGATAATATTCTGTTTTTAATTTCGAACTCCGCAATAGGAATAAGTTTCAATTTTGTTTTGTTATCTGCCGAAATTAAAATATTTGAATCTTCACTTAACACTTTATTATTGTCAAGATTAAAAAAAGGATTTATTTTATGTTTTCCGCTTCCGTTAATTATATCTGTAATTAGTATAAATTTTGTACGGTAATATAACAATTTCCTTCTGTGTGTTATTCCTATTTTTTGATATCCTGAATGAGACATATCAATATAATCAAATTCTGCTTCCGAACGAAATTCATAAAGTTTGGATTTATATAGTTTCGGTATTCCAAATCTTGTGCTTGTAACATTCAAACTGTCGCTTTCATCAATTTCAATTGTATTGTGAGCCCGCGTTTTACGGAAATAATAACGCCATTTGTCATCCTTTCCGTAAAGATATGTAGATGGATCATTGAAAATTGTTTTACCGTTTGTTAAATATTCAAAACTCAAATAGTCTGCATGATTATGGCTGACGGAAACATTGTTTCGCAACACCGTAGGACCACCCCTGAAAGCAAGATAATCCGATTTTTCATTCCAACCATTTCTAAAAAATCCGATACCTGCTTCTTTGTAAAATACTGATTTCTTTTCAGGTGCTTCAGGGATAATAGCTTTATAAATATCATATCCTTTTTCGCCTAAAAGCATTAAAGTTTCTACCGATAATTTTTGAGAAACATATTTGAAGTCGGGACGATTAAATAAAACCGCTCCGGTTGAAAGATAACTCCGCCTGTCGTTTGTGTTATAATCTACAAGTCGGAATGCTCTGCCTGAATCATTATCGCCGATTTTTGGAATACTGCCATCTGGACGAACCATAAACATAGCGTATTCAATCATTTTCTCAATTCTTTTATCGCATTCATCCGATAATGATATACCTATTTTTTCAAGCACTATTTTTGTAATTAAAAAAGAATCCAAAACAAATAAATGATAATTTGTTGATAATTCTCCACTGGGTCCGTTTTCCCAAATTTGTTTAATCAATTCTTGTTTTAATATTTTTATCAATTCATTGAATTTCTTTTCAGCAGATTTAAATTCTGGAAAAACTGAATAAAATATAATTAACCCGCATATTTCCGAAATGAGATGGTTGTGTGTTACTAAATGCCTCGATAAATGCCAATAAGTATACTCGGCATGTTTATATAAAGATTTAAAGAAAAGTGTCTTCAATTCAAGATTAAAATGTTGCGAATTTCGAAATATATAAAATGCCCAAATCCAGCTTTGCATTCTTAACGCTGTTTCCTGGGAATGCAACCAGTTAATACCGAATGGTATCGGATTTTTTTCAATCCAATCTCTTAATTCATCAACAAACTCTTTAGCATATTTTTCATTACCTGTAATAATGTATGCTTTGCCAAGAGTTACAAAATATTGATGTCTATTCAATTCCCAAGTCTGCCTTACATCTCCAATCCTCTTTTCACTTGAATAATCTAAATCCATATAAAAATCAAGAGGCCAGTTTCTATCATCCTCAAAATTGCTGTGCCAGTTGATTTTTTCACCGAATTCAGGAGAATTCGGGCATATCCATTTAAACTGATGGCGGCATATTCCGTCTGCTCTTTTTATTACTTCTTCAACTTCTTTCGGGAATTCTTTTATCAATATTTGCTTAATTCCGGCAATTTCATTTTCATCAATTAAAAATCGGTTGTTCCTCTCTTCTGATAAATACTTCACAATATCTTCAACCGATTCAGTATTTTTTCCTATATTTTTCAGAAATACCAAATTCAGGTTTTTTAAAAATTCTTTATCGGAAGGAATACCATTGTGCTTTTTGTAAAACCATCTTAAATATTCTATAAGAATAGGTTTCCGGTATCGGATAAAAAGTGAATATAAACTTCCTTTGATACCTTTCTTTTTTATACCGTAAAATATTTTTCCGAATTTACTCATAAACTATTTTATATTTTGATGTTTCGGGAGGAAGATTAAATAAACAGGAATTCGCTAATACTTTTATAGGATGATACTTTTTCCCATTTTGAGATATCAAAATAAAATTCTTTTTAACGCGCAAAAAAAGAATTGTAGCTTCAATCTCACAGAATTTTCTTCCATTATAACTGAAATTCAAAGTTTCATTCACTATTTCTAAAGATGAATTTGTATATATCTCATAATACTGTGCTATTTGTGTGCATGTTGCATACCAAACGTTCTTATCTGACAAGTAATCGAATATTTTTTTTAAGCTTTCCATATCATCAAAAATATTTAATATCTGCCTTTTACCATCCGTTCTTGCTGGTGAAATATGTTCCTGAATACTAACTACATGCTTTTTCCTTAAAAGTCTGTCAATTTGTTCATATCCTGAAAGAAATATATTTTCATATAACAATAGTTTTCTCTTAAGATAGACTTTTATAAATGTTTTAATTTTACTTTTAAAAGATATATTGAAAACATTTCCAGCTATTGTTGAAGGGATATCAATTACTTTTTGTGACCCAAAATATCGAGGTAAAAACTTACTTTTACCTTTAAAAGGAGTTTTTTCTCTGTCATAGTAGCGGCACCACCAGAAAAAACCGCTTTTCTCTATACTTTCATCGGAAAAACCGTTACTTACATATCCGCAATATTTTCCTCCTGCAGGATATTCTCCAGTTACTTCGTAAAACAAATTTCTGCCTTTTTTTATAGTTTCTAAAGCTTCATTCAAATCTTTATACGAAAGCCACTCCTGTACATATTTCCTTTCACCGTTTGAACCTATACCATGAGTATAACCATGATATGCCAACTCACAATTTTCGAGTTGATGTATTTTTTTAAAGAAATTTGATATATCAGTATTTTCATTTATAGGACCAAAATGAGTCTGAATTCCGCTATTTTCTATCATTGGTTTTTTATTAACTGGAACAAAAAACGTTATTTTTATTTTTGGATAATTTTTAATCAAATTATCGTTTAGAAATTTATAAGTGGAATTCTCTTCCTCTCTTAAAAAACCACAATCTTCTTCTATATCAATTATACCGTTTCCATTACTATCTATATAAACATTTGCTAAGTCGTCAATCATCAGAGTTACCGGTGAATCAGCATTCATATACCATTTTGTAATTTCAGCTTTCAACTTAATAATCCTTTTATAAATATTTATTAAAGAATGGTTTTATTTTATTATTATAATATGTGGTAATCTGATAGATTTCTTCTTTTTTGTAAAATTTTAATAAGTAAAGTGATATTGGGAACATAATAACCAGGAACGACTTCAAAATAATTGTAACTATCAAATATCCTGTATATACTGTTAAAGTTCCAATACCGTAAAGAATAGCGGCACAAACAAATATTTTAATCATTCTTCCGAATTCGTGATTAATGGGATATAATTTTTGTGAATAATAAAATATGCCTGCATTAAGTACAATGTATGAAATTATTGTAGAAACCGCTGCACCCATCATTCCGAATTTTGGTATCAACAAATAATTACAAATAGTATTAACAACTGCCGAAATAATAGTAAAAATTGAACCGTACTTTGTTTTTTTCTTAATATGAATACCTGCTATCAGAATGCTTACCATTCCAAATAATATATATGAAGTTACAACAATAGGAACAATAAGGTACGCTTCGTAAAACTCAGGTGTAGTAAGAATAATAATCAACTCTTTTGAAAGTAAAGCAATTGCAAGACCAAACCAGAATGATAAATAAACAAAGTAAACTAAAACAATTTTATAAATATCTTTAGCATTTTTCTGCTTCGCCACGCGGAACATATATGGAGGCCAAGCTACCTTAAAAGGTTTGGCAATAACTTCTGAAACCATACTTGCAAGTCGGTAACCCAAAGAATAAAGCCCCACTTCGGCAGCTGAAACATAATAGTTTAGGAAATATCTGTCAGCCATATTTAAAACGAGGTCTGCAATCAATGCAGGTATTAGCGGAGCGCCAAAGGCTAACACTTCTTTTATTATTTTTCCTGAATAATCAAGTTTTTTTCCTTTCATTGCCAAGGGATAAAGAACAAAAATATTCACAATGTTTGATATAAGCTGTGCTTCTAACAAACCTTGTACTTTTCTGTTTAATACAGCTACAAACAGTATGTTTAGCAATAAAGAAAATCCAACTGTAAAAAAAGTAAAAGTTGTATAAACAGTTGCTTTTTCTTCAGCCCTTAAAATTCCTAATAAATTATTACCGACAATCTGAAACATCAGATTGGCAATAAGCAATCGAAGCAAAGTATTTGCATTTGGTACTTCAAATAGATAGCCGGCAACATAAGGTGAGATTAACCATACCGCAAATGCGGCAATACATGTTGTAACTGCCGAAAATATTATACAGGTGGAGGCAACTCTGTTCTGCTCTTCCTTTGTATCATATATAAAATAAATTCTTACTAAACCTGAATTAACTCCTAATCCAATAATTGCTGTCAAAAAAAGCCCTGCTACTGCAGTAAGCTGATAAACTCCATACTCACCTGGATTAAGAAACCTTGTGTACATTGGCAAAAGAATAAAACCAAGCAGCGGACTTGCTACCTGTCCTATTCCATAAATTACAGATTGTTTGGTAAGTTTCTTTAATTCGCTAAACATTTAATTTCTATTATTTGAAATAATTTTATCATATTCCTTAATTATTTTATCAATATTATTTTCATAATTTTCTTTTTTATTCATTCTTTTATTCTCTCCTTGCTTATCTAAAATATTCATAGTTTTCAAAACAAGATCACTCAAATCTCTGTTTTTAAACAAAATTACACCTTCTGGTCTTTCTACAACATCACTTGAAATAACAGGTATTTTAAAATATAAGGCTTCTCTTATTGACAATGCATCTCCGTCAGTATTAGTTGGTCTTATAAATAAGTTGCTCTTCATTAGTATTGGATAAAACGGAAGAGAATTTGTAATAAACAAAAAGTTCTCTCTTATTTTCAAATCATCAATTCTCTTTTGCAGTTTATTAAAGTATTCTTCATCTCCTTTATCCGATAAACAAAAAATAAATCCTAAATCTGGTATCTTTTTTACTAATTCTGAACACAACTCAATACAAATATCCAGTCCATATAAATCCTGATTATTAAAAAATTGAATTTTTGATGCATTTGCAGATATAATATGACTCTTTTTTTCTAAGAATTCCCATATCTTCCCGTGTATTTGTTTTATATCTTCTTGGTCTATAAATGGAGGTAAAAATGCAGGGATTATAGCTATTTTTTTTTCATTTGCACCCCATTTAATTATTTTCCTTTTAATTTCCTCACTTACTGCAATATATCTACTGTTGCTATTGAAAACATATTTTATATATAACTTCGTTAAATACGGTACTTTTTCTATTTCTTCTCTTAAGCTGTGCAATGTAAAAATAATATGCAGGTTTCTATTAATTTTTGATGCTAAACATATTAACGCACGATATTTCCAATTTTTTTTATGCAAATGAATAATTGTTCCAGATTTTCTTTCAAGTAGGATTAACCGGCAAAACAGTTTTACAAATCCATTTAAACTTTCATAATCAATTGCATCGGTTTGTTTAACTATTTTTGGGGATGCATCATTTTTTTTATTTCTGACATAATTAATTAATAAAACAAAAACTGACATTTTAGGCAGACGATAATCATCATAAAACTTTAGATCATAACCATAATTTTTAAGATAATTATATAATCTTTGGCAATGGATAGATATCCCGCCATATGGAGGAGGGAACGGACCTATTATAATTATTCGCATATCTAGTTTAAATAATTTTTTGTTCTTCTTTTTTCTGTAAACCCATATTTGTAATCCTGAATGTAACTGATAATGAAATCCCTAAAATTATTGCAAATAGGTGATTAAGTTTATATTGGTTACGAAAAATAGGTTCTGTAAAACCCATTAATAGAAATCCAATAATCATTACTGCAGTAATGGGAATTATTTCCTTAACGGCTGGATTTTCGGAATTCTTAAATGATTTAACACTTCTGTACAGAATTCTTATAACTATACTCAAAAAGAAAAATAAGCCTGCAAATCCAGCTTGAGTAATTTGTTCCAGATACATATTATGAGGATTAGCCCAAAACAGATTACCATATTGTTGTAATACAGTATAATAATTTGTTGTTGAAAGTCCCAAACCAAAAGGATGTTCAAGAATAATGAGCCAAGTATAATACCAAATTTGTTCACGCGGCGAGTCTGTACCTTTTCTAACCATCTCATTAATAGCTCGCGTTAAGTAATCCATAAAAAACTGATCTAAAAGCATGTTCAAAACATATATCAAAATGGATATGGCAATTAAACTAAAAACAACATTTTTAATCTTTATTCTAATAAATAATAATGATATTAGAAGATTAACAAGAATAAAAAGCAGTCCACCCCGGCTGGCACCTAAAAGAACCGATATTATCATTGCAATAATTGTTATAAGACTTATTGCTTTTTTCACATATGATCTATCAGTAACAGCTATATAAAAGCTAGCTGGCACAAGCATAACATAAAAAGCTGACATCGTATTCACATTTCCAAAAAAGCCACCATAACGCCATCGCCCTTGCGATAAATCCCTTGTGCTTGCAACAGCTTCAACACCTCTAGCAGATTCCAGATTTATTCCTGTCAACATCGAAAATATATGTCCTGCAGCTGATAAAAGTCCCATAAGAATAATTATGAAAAGAAATTTTTTCATCATGTCTATATCATTAAATGCTAAATAACCCAAATAAAAATATAACAGAAATTCTATATAGTATAGGAATAATGCTTCAACATTTTCATTAAGCAGATTTTCAGATACAGATGCTCCTAGAACAAACGACATAAGTACTGCAGTAAAATATAAGACCCATTGTACTGCCATCAATCGTGGAAGTTTATCGGATTTTTGGTGGTATATTATAGAAATTATTGCTGTTAATGCAAATATCATTGCTCCACCTACTCGAAACATTTTTGCTACTGGAATTGCACTAATAAATATATTCTCTATAAAAATAAGGAAGAATATTGGGAGTGTAATTTTTACTAATATATTCTTACTCATAAAGAGAATTAACAAAAAAAAGGGTGCAATAAAAACATAAACTGTATTACGGTGGGCTATATTGCCAAAATAGTTAAGATAAGCTAATAATATTAAAGCAAAAACAACATTTATAAGAATTACAATTCTGTATTGTTTTTGCTTTAAAAACGATAATAACGAAAACATATATTAATTTCGGGCCGTAATTCTGTCTATAATTAAAGCAAGACTAGCCAATACTGCCAATGGACCTGATATAATACTAAAAATATCGCGCCAGCTTAAAATTGAACTGTAATCGATATATATTGTATCTCCGTCATACAATACAAGTTCAGACTCAGATGTTTCTGAAGGGTCTTCCAAATCAACCGTTAAGATAAACTTTTTTCCATATTCGTCTACCCTGTATATTTTTATATCATCCATCAAGGCGTATTCACGTGGTCCGCCTGTATATGTAATTAAATCAACAAGATTAGTTGAAATAGGAACCTCATATCTACCGGGATGAATAACATGTCCCCAAATATTAATTTTTTTTGTTACTTCTCCGGTTAGATTAACAACCTTATATGATGCGGCAGGTGATTGGGCTTTAATCGAAATAGAAATTCCAATTAATACAATGAAAAACATTAATGTCATTTTTTTTACTATCATATTAGTAATCTTCCTTTAAACTAAGCTTTTTCGCTGATGTTCTTGTTATTTTTATCTTCTTTTGTTTCAGTAAACTCAGCTTCCTCAATTTCTTTTGAGTCTTCATACAAATTTTGAAATTCTTTTGAAGTAACAAAGTCATCCGATTTTAATATTATTTTGCTTCTTTTATCTTTCTTTTTCTCATTTGCTGAATCAGTTGAATAATATCCATAGTATTTGCCGTAATAAGAATTCAGTTTTGTATCTTCAAAATCGTTTAGAACAACCCCTCCTATTTTGATATTAAACTGATTAAATAATTGGCTCGCTCTGTTAAGTTCGTCTACATTTGTTTTATCAGCCCTTGCAACTAAAATAACTTCCTCAGCTTTTTTAGCAAGATGAATTGCATCCGATACAGCGTTAACAGGCGGAGTATCGTAAATAACGAAGTCAAATTCCTCTTGCATTTTATCCATAAACTTCATCATTTTTTGGGATGTCAATACTAAAGCAGGGTTTTGTGCAAACTCAACGCTTGTAATAACTTTTAATCCTTTTACATGTGTCTCTCGTAAAACTTCTTTCAATTGTGCTTTATTAAAAAGGAAATGTGGTAAAGACGGTGCAGGATCTAAATTAAAATATTTATGAATCGCAGGCTTCCGTAAATCGCAGTCAACAAGTAACACGTTTTTTCCAGAATTTGCTAAAGTTATTGCAAGATTCGATGCAGTAGCACTCTTTCCTTCACCGGGTCCGGCACTGGATACAACAATGGATTTTATGTGTCTGTCTAACAAGGCATAAGTTAAATAAATCTGCAATCGTTGATAGGATTCAGCAGCAATAGAACTTTCACCTTTAGGCAAAAGCAGGTTTTTATCCGGACCGATACTTAAAAGTTTTTTTGCAGTATCGTTGCTGCCCTTCAGTTTTGGTATTGTAGAAATCAGTCTAAAACCAAGAGCTTCAATATCCTGAGGAGTTCTAACATAATTAAACATAAAATTAAGAATAATAGCAGCCGATAAACCAAATACAATTCCTAGAATAAAACCAAAAACCAAATTAACAACAACTCTAGGACTTATCGGACTTTCAGGAATAGATGCTCTGTCAAGCAAATCGATACTTCCAAAAGTAGATTGTTCGGCTACAAGAGCTTCTTGATATTGTTCACTGATTTTTAAGAATAGTTTTTCATTGAATTCTTTATCACGGGTAAGCCTTGCAATATTAATACTTTGTCCTGGTATTCGTCTGAATTGATTATCATATTTATTTAAGGTTGTATATATCAATTCTCTTCTGTTTTCAATGGATTTTAACTTTAATTTTAATTCCTGAATTTTACCTGTTAGATCTGATATTATACTTCCTGACCCGAGTTTTTTCCCATCTGTTGTAACAGTATAATTTTTTAAAGATGCTTGAATATACTTTTCTGTACGAATAGAAAGAATTCCCTTCAGCGAATCAATTTCAGCATTTATTCTTTTTATTTCTCTTTGATATTCGGGACGGGCTGCATTTTCAACACTAACAATACGCTTAACATCTCTGTCAGATTCACGTTTAGCAATTTCTTTCTGAAGTTCCTGAATATATAAATCATCAACATCAACCATACTTTCACTCATCTGAGGAATAAGTCTGTTTAATTCCCGTGAATAATTCTCTATCATAAGCATTACGCTTTGATATTCGATATCATCTTTTTCAAGTTCACTTTCAAGATCAGCGATTTTTCTTATTAATGTACCGGATTCTGCCGTAAGAGCGCTGGATCCTTCTGTTTCGAGATATGCTTGGTACATAGTCTCGCTTTTTTCCAGTTCATCCTTAAATATTTTTTTTTGATCTTCTAAAAATTTTCTTACTTCAGTTGCATTTGAACGACTGTTATATTGGTCTTTTTCTAGATAAATCTCTGCAAAAGTATTGGCAATTAATGCCGATTGTTCAGGATAACGCGAAATAACAGATATTTTTATTACAGCATTTTCTTTTCCTATTTCAAAGGTTGTTACTTGTTCCAGTAATCCAACAATAATCTCAATTGCTTTTTCTCTTTCTTTTTCCAAATCTTTAATTTTTTTTACTGCATCCCTCACAACGGCAATAGTATCTTTACCTGCATTTGCATCAACATAAAACTGGTTAATAAGATTATCTGCTACTTTTGCCATAAGATTACGAGAACTTAATATTTCCAGTTCATTTTGAATATTTCTAGTTCCCTGACCAGAATATTGCCCTAGTCCAAGATTTGAATTTAAATTACTCTCCTTAACAATTACCGATGCAGTAGCACTATACATTTTAGGCTGACGGATAGTGTAGATAGAAACTATTGTAAATATTACAAGAAATGTAATTATAATAGTCCATTTCTGTCTGATTACAAGTTCAATTAATCTGAATAATTTATTTTGTGTTTCAATTGTTTTAAAAATATCTTGATTTTGCATAGCTTACTTTTTAATGGAATTATTAAATGTTTTCTAAAAAATGTAATAGTTTGTATAAAACATACTAATTAGTAAAAACCCTCAATTATAATTTGATAAAATAATAAATTTTAATTTAATATCCTAAATTAGAAGACATTGCATCTTTATTATTTATAAAATTGTGATTTAAAACAAAACTGTCCCTTTATTTGGGACAGTTGAATATTATATAAAAAATCATATTCTCTACCTGATAAGCATCATTTTTTTTGTTATAGTGTTTCCTGGTATTTCAAGTTTATAAAAATAAACTCCGGAAGATAAACCGCTTGCATCAAATTCAATGTTGTGAATTCCCTTTTCTAATGTTTCATTTACTAAAGTCTTAACTTTTTGCCCAAGTAAATCATACACCGATAATTTTGTAAGACAAGTTGCTGCAAGACTGAACTTTATATTCGTAGAAGGATTAAACGGATTCGGATAATTTTGCTCAAGTTGATAAATAAAATCTTTGTTGTAATTATTGTTTGTATCCGTAATAACTTCATCGCTATAAATTTCAGCCTCCCATATGTTAGCCCATTGAGGAAAATTTGGATCAGGATCGGTTGCATAATTAAAAAGCAATTTTATATATCTTGCTTCTGCAGCATTAAAATATTCTGTGCTCCATTCCTCTTGCTGGGAGTTGACATTTGACAGAACTTCAGTCCATTGAGTTTTGTCTTCTGAAAGAAAAACTGAATAGTTGTAAATCCTGTTATTATTCCAATTGTAAAACGAGAATCTTGTTTTGCTAACCTTCTTTATTGAACCGAGATCATATATTAGATACTGAGGCATAACCTTCGCAGCCCATCTCGTACTTAAATTGCCGTCTATTGTATTTAACTTATTTGTTGCAGGATCAATAAAATCGGCTTCCGATTCTTCAACATCAATTACATTTAATTTTCCAAAAGAAAATGTATATAAAGCTGTTGAGTAGTTAGCATCAATTATCTGTTTCTCAACATCAAAAAGATTGCTGATAGAAATTGTATATGATATTTCAGGATTATGTTTGGAAGTATACAAAATAACAGTTTTCCTATCAACAGAAAGCTGAGCTTCTTTTACTTCAACGTTACCTGATATTGAATAACAGTTAATGTTTTCAGCCGAAGATTCATTAAGATTTTTCGAAAAAACGAGTACTATCTTTGTAAGGTCTGTTGGCGTTGCTGATAACAATTTTGGTTTTGTAACTACAACACCCCCTGATCCATATTGATAAGCCCCTATTGTTGGTTTGCTTCCTGAAGAGACTACTTTTCCTGTAATATCTTCTGTCCATTCTGATATCGAAAGTCCGGAATTTATTGCAGGGGATCCTTCTTTTACCTGAAAATCTCCACAGTCGTATGCACTAAACCAATAAGGGTTTACAAACATTGGATCGGCAGCATTTTCGTTTCCGCTGCTTTTACTTGCCCAATCGCTTTCAAACTTATTAAGATTAAATTTAGATATTGTTCTTGTATCATTAACTTTTGCTGTTTCATCGGGATATTGACCGTTTTCCCAAAACCGGATTAGAGTGTTTGTTTCAGGATACGTCCAATAAATATTATTAGAGAATTTGTTGTCTTTTAATAGATTATTGGAAGGATCATTATATAAAATTTGGTTTCCAATATTCGCATCCTTCCAACTTCCTTGAATTTGTATCACACCGCAAAAAATATTATTGAATATTTCATTACCTTCAAAATTTCCATAATAAGAATCTGGCTGAATCCTGTCCCGATTACCAAAAAATGCAGCGTATAAGCTGTAAATAGTATTATTATATATTTTGCTGTTGATTAAATTCTGTAAAGCTAAAGCGTTTCCCTGTGATCCTGCTGAAATTATAACATTTCCTCTAAAAACAAGATTACTTTGAGGATTGGATTGCGAATGAAATTTCATTCCGTTAACCGTTGTGCCGGAAACAAAATTATATTCAATTATATGCCCGTTTCCACCACCTATATCCAATGCTTCTTCATTAACATTTTTCCAAATATTATGATGAACCCAAAAACGGTTTCCGGCGCATTTAATATTAACCGCATCTTCACCCTGAGTATCGTAAAATTCGCACCAGCCTATTTCTATATCGTCCAACGGCGATACATTATTTAACTGAGGCACCAGCGAAGTATTTATTAAATTTCCGTTGTTATCGTAATAAGGGTTATACAAATACATTCTTGTAATGTTATTTGGATCCTTTTTTCCGACTAATTTATTCCTTAAAAATTTAATATGATGTATTCCGTTTGTTCTGTTATCATTCGCCTTAAAGTAGATTTCGCTCCAGAATTCCAAATCCTGAATAACAAAATAACTTATGCTGCTTGCCTTAAATCCCTGATGGTAACCTGTTATTTTCGATCCGTCAATAATCGGCCTGTTTCCTGAACCATAAGCCCCTATTGTTATCGGTTTGTCAGGGGTTCCAGATTTCCCATTAGGAATATCTATTATACCAAACATTTTATCCGGAACTGAAGAAGGGGCGAAATGACTTCCTCTTTCAAGTAGAATACTGTCGCCTGGATTAATTTTACTCCAGAGCTGATTTAGTATGTTTAATGAAGCAAACGGTGCTTTGGGTGATAATCCATTATTCGAATCGTTGCCATTAATCGTTGAAAAGTAGTAATTGACTTGCGAAAAAGAAAAGACTGTATATGCTAAAATTAAAGTTAATAACTTAAATGTTTTCATATTTTTCTTCTTATTTGTTTGTATTTGTTAGTTATAATCAATCTTTTAAAAAATGATTTTATTAATATCTACATTTACAATTGTATTAGATTTATTATATTCTGTTTTAGTTATAGAGATATACTGTTTACTTCATAAGTTACTTTAATCAAGAGTTATAAGTATTATATCATTTTATTGGGGTTTAAGATATGTGATTTAAAGCAAATCTGCAAGATTTTTTCTTTAATAAAATTATTATTTTACATAATTTTAATAATTATTTAAACAAAAAAAAAGGTAAATAAAAATATTTTTTATTTTTCTTATACTTTCTCAATTCTTATTTGCTTCTAAAATAAAACTAATTAATTCTACTATTCAGTTACGCCTTTATTAGTGTTTAGTTATAGAAATCTGGTTTTAATTTACTCTCTATTATCGCTTTTGTTAAATCGTTAAATAAACAGAACAGTTGATATACAAAAGAATAAAAACAAGATTTAGAAACATAGATTTGTAAGTAAATAATACAAGGTAACAAATGTGATTTGATGTGTATTATTGTTTTATAAAGATTTAGTTTATAATCCAGCGGAGAGGGTGGGATTCGAACCCACGGTACCCTTGCGAGTACACTACCTTTCCAGGGTAGCCAAATCAACCACTCTTGCACCTCTCCGAATTTCAGGCACGAAATATATTAAATTTGAAGTTTAATTAAAATCTTAAAATCAAATTTTACCAATTTAATTTTTCTTTGATAATCGGTTCCAAAAAGTCGGCTATTTTTTTATGACCGATAACATTTGGATGCCACTGGCATCCGAAATCATCCGGGCGTTTAAGTTTTACATCAAGCTTTACAAAATGCAATTTACTGTCTTTTGTTAATTTAATTAACGAATTTACAACTGTGTAAATTTCATAACAGCTTGGATCGTTGCGTGTTGGTCCGCATAAAGTAAATATGTGTGATTCAGGATATTTTGCTCTCACTTCTTTCAAAAAGTCCAGATACGCTTCGCGAAATTTCCAGATTGATGGATAGGGGCGCTGCCAGAAATCATTTTTGCCTATTCTTATTACAACTGCATCCGGCTTCCAATTTTTATCATTGTGTATAAGGGTATCGTTATAGCAAACACGGTTATAAACCGCAGGCATCGGATTATCGGAGACAAGCCTGTCCCCGAAATTACGCATAATTCCAATGCCCGAAACTGCTACAACAGCATAATCAGATTCAAACCGGCGTGCAAGTACCGGACCGAATCCAAGATAATTGTTTTCGGTTTCTGCAGAAAATTCGCATTCAGGACTTTCCCCTTCATTGCCGAAACCGGCAACAAAGGAATCACCTATGAATTCAATGCTTCTTTTAGCTTTAAAATTTGTTTTTATTAATTCGCAGCCTTTGTCTAACAAAAAGCCGTTAAACTCTGTCTGCCCGAAACTGGCTTCGGTACGCTTTGTTATTTTTATTGTATGAAGTGTATCTGCCAGACTGTCGGCAACACTATATACTTTAGTTGAATCGTTTGGTGTAATAACTTTAAGAAATTTGCCGTCTAAAAAAACATTAAAAGTATTCGAACTGTCATTTAATTTTACGGCAACAGAAGTGCCTTCGAATTTTGCTTTCAAATATACGCCAGGCCAGTCAAATCTTATTTTTTTTGGATCTCTTTTATCAACACGGCCGCAAAAATAAATTGAAGGATCATCGGCATCTATTTCCCCTTTCGACAGGAAAAGATCGCAGGAATTAAAAGAAACACTCATTATTATCAGGGAAAATATTATTAAATATTTGTTCATCAATCATTATCATAAAAAATCATTTTCCTGTCGGGAAAATTCAAATAACTAATTTCGTTTTTTTTTCAGCAAAATATAAATAAGTTTTAAGGAATTTTTAGTTTTAATCGAAATTTATTCTTATTTTTCAACTCAGTTTTTTTTGGAAAGGTGCCAGAGTGGTTGAATGGGACGGTCTCGAAAACCGTTTATGTCTTACGGCATACGAGGGTTCGAATCCCTCCCTTTCCGCAAAAAGATTATTTTTTAAGATTCATCAAATCAACTTAAGTTTATTTTCTCTTAAAATTCTTTTTAAGCTCAAAATCAAAAGAAATTTCTTAAAATAAGAATAAGGATGAATGCTGTAATAAATGCGGAAAGAATAAATATTATAGCAATTTTAAATTTATTTATTTGTCTTCGTTCAATTTTGGTTTTTTCATTTTTGTGGGATATTTTCTTTCCCTTTTTGCTCAAAACATTCTGAGTTACAGCCGGTTTTATTTCGGGTTCTTTTGGTTTATAGCCGGAATCTTTACTGCCTTCTTTGAAGAATTTTTCATATTTCAGCGTTCCATCGGGATTGTAAGATTTATTTACTCCGTTTCTTTTGCCGTCTTTAAATACAATTTCTTCTTTTAATTTTCCGTCATCATAAAATATTTTGGTTACACCCTCTTCCCTTCCGTGGGTAAAATTTTTCTCCCCGAGTTTTTGTCCGTTTTCATAATAAAATTTCGAAAGACCGTGAGGCTGCCCGTTTTTATATTTCCACACACCTTTTAATTTGCCCGATTTATAAAATGTTTTTGTAACTCCTTCAAGCTTTCCATTCACAATTGATTCATCTTTTCGCAGAATACCTGTCTGGTAATATGTTCGTGCATATCCTTCACGTACTCCATTAATAAAAGTCATTTCAGTTTTTAATTCACCGTTATCGTAATAGTATTTTGTTTCACCGTTCTGAACATTGTTAATAAACTCCATTTCAATTTTTATCATTCCGGTATGATAAAATATTCTACAGTGCCCGTTTTTCTTATTTTCTTTATATGTTAAGGATTGAATAAGCTTTCCTTCTTCGTTAAAATATTTCGCTCTGCCGTTAAGCAGTCCGTCCGAAAGATTTTTTTCGCTCCGGATTCTACCGTTTTTATAATATGTGCGTATCAATCCCGATTTTGCTGATATCATATAACTAAAAACCATATTTTTTTCAGTAATAATCGCATAAAGATTATTTTTTTTTAGTAATATGAATTTTACTTTTATATTTCCTTTAGTTTCAGCAAATGAAGGCTGTAAAGATTATCAAGGTCAGTCCAAACGCAATTCATTTCAAAATAAGGAAAAGTTATATCTTCGATATCCGTAAGATTATACTTATAGAAATACTGAGTTAATATTTTCTCGTTTTTTTCCAGAAAAATCTTATTCCCGAAAATATGCAGAAGCTGATTTGTTTTACTTACAAGATACATTTCAGCACGGCTCATCTTTTCGTTATAAAAAACAAAATGGCCGAATTTTTCTGCATCAAAAATCTGCCCGAATTCTTCATTAAGATAATTTAATATATTTTTATTCAGTTCTTCTGTTAATCCTTTGTTGTTGTTATAAGCATTTTCAATTATCTCTTTATTTTTCTTTAAATCAGCGCCAATTAATAAAATACCATTATCTCCGCATGTTTTTGCAATATTTTTTATAAAATATTTTAATTCGGATGCTGTAAGCGAGCTTATTTTTGAACTGGGTAAATAAACTATTTTTTGTTCATATTGATTTTCTATTTCCGGCATTTCAAATTTTTCTGTTAAACTTCCTTGAACAGGTCTAATTTCAATATTAGGATATTCCTGCTTTAAAATTGCTGTTGATTCCATCAATCTCATTTCGTATAAATCAACAGGAATAAATGCAATTAAATCGGGTATATTATCCAATAAAATTCTTGTTCTTGTAGTGTCTCCGGAGCTGAATTCAATTAAAACCGAGTTATCCGTGAAAAAAGATGTTATTTCGTTTATATGTTCAGTTAATACTTTAACTTCTGCTTGGGTGATGTAATATTCATCCCAAAGTGATATTTTTTCTTTTATTATTCCATCATCACGGTCAATTAAATTATGCGGGAAATGTTTGTGTACTACCTTAAGACCATGTATAAGTTGAGAAAGTAAATCTTCATCAGCAATTTTTTTTGTGACTATCATTAAACACCTCCAGCTTTAATATTATAATAGGATAAATTTTAACGCTGATAATGTTTAAATTTCCAACTAATTACTTTAATAATCACAACATTAATTAATCGGTTGACTTTATGAAAATTAAAAGTAATTTAATTACAATAAATAAATTTTTATTTAACCCAAATCCGCCATTAGAAAACAAAATAATGGCGGATCCGTCAAAGCCGGACGGGTCGACTAACAAAATCTATATCCCGATAAATCGGGATAAGATTTTCTAAGTCGGGATTACCCAAAATAGCCAATAATAAAAGTTCGACCATAATCTTGATTGTTCTAATGACTATTTTGGGTTTATTTAATACCTCTGTCACAAAAATACTTCATGTATTGTTTATCAGTTTTCAAGATATGATTTACCAGCCAGTCTTTTAAAAATTGACTTATTTCTATCGTAAGTGATAAACTTCCTGAATTTAATTGTTCATTTAATTCGTTTACTTTTTTAACGAGATTATCATGTTCTTTTTTATGAATTTCAAAATCGGGATATTTATGAATCTTCATTAAATTTTCTTCATCTCTGAAATGAATTATTGTGTATTGTGTAAGTTTTTGAATAATACTGTTAATTATTTCTTTTGCTTTTCCGGATTGTCTTGCTTCAAACAAATCATTAACCATTTGTAGCAATTGTTTATGCTGGCTATCAATTTTTTCAATTTTTACGCTATAGTTTTCATCCCAATTATAAAGCGGCATATTTTGTTTCCTTTTTTTTTTTGAGTAATAATCGGAATTTTAAATTATACTTTTAGGAGGATTTTTTTCAGTGATTCATTACTGCAAAAAAATCCCGCACTTGGCGGGATTTTTTTATAAACTTATTTGAGTTGTTTTTGTGCGGATAGAGATTTGTAAAGTTTATAATTTATGCTGTCTGTTAAAGCCTGAAGTGATGCATGAATTATGTTTTCGGAAACGCCAACAGTTCCCCAAGTTGAAGTATTATCACCCGATTCCACAAGAACTCTTACTTTTGCGTCGGTTCCTTCTTCTCCATCAAGAACACGTACTTTATAATCTATAAGCTGTACTTCGGCAATTTCAGGAAAAAATCGCGATATTGCTTTCCGCAGAGCATGATCCAATGCAGCAACAGGACCGTTGCCGTCGGCTGCTGTATGTTCTACCACATTTTCAACTTTAACCTTTAAAACAGCTTCCGAGTAATCGTGTTTGTTTTCATCGAACATAACATTTACTTTTGCATAATCCACGGTAAAGAAAGGTTTATAATCATTCAATTCGCGCCTTAATAAAAGTTCAAAGGACGCTTCTGCTCCGTCAAACTGAAATCCTTCGTACTCCAGTGTTTTAAGATATTGAACGAAATTCTTGCTGAATTCCTTTTCATCAGGCAGATCTATACCTAATTCTTTTGCTTTATAACGGATATTGCTTTGTCCGGAAAGATCCGATACCAGAACACGTTGTTCGTTTCCAACAGTTTCCGGGTCAATATGCTCGTACATCCTGCTATCCTTAAGAACCGAACTTACGTGAATACCTCCCTTATGAGCAAACGCAGATTTTCCTACAAAAGGAGATCTTTTATTAGGAATAAGATTCATAACTTCATCTACATAATATGAAAACGAAGTGAGATATTTTAAATCTATCGGACTTTCAGTTTCCAATTTCATTTTTAAAATTATATTCGGAATTATCTGAATGAGATTTGCATTTCCGCATCTTTCGCCAAGTCCGTTTATTGTTCCTTGAACGTGAACCGCACCGGCAGAAACAGCACTTAAAGAATTTGCTGTTCCAAGTCCTCCGTCGTTATGAGCGTGAATTCCAATAGGAGTGGAAATATGTCTTTTTACATCTGTAACAATATTAAATATTTCCTGAGGTAGAGAGCCTCCGTTTGTATCGCATAATGTTATAATATCAGCGCCGGCTTGTTCGGCAGCTTTAAGCATTTTTATGGCAAATTCTGTATTGTCTTTGTATCCGTCAAAAAAATGCTCTGCATCAAAAATAACTCTTCTTCCGTAACTTCTAATATATTCAACCGATTTATAAATCAGCTCTTCATTTTGTTCATCTGTCAATCCGAGGCTTTTTTGAGAATGGAATCTCCAGGTTTTTCCAAAAATGGTAACAGCAGGAGTTTCCGATTTTATAAGCATATTAAGATTATGATCTTCTTTTACTTTATCGGGAAACCTTGCTGTTGAACCAAAAGCGCAAACCTGAATATTTTTAAGATCGAGCATTTTAACTTTCTGAAAATACTCTTCGTCTTTCGGATTGCTTCCGGGCCATCCCCCTTCAATAACGTCAATTCCAAATTCATCAAGTCTTTGCGTTATAAGAAGTTTATCCTGAATTGAAAGATTAACTCCTTCACCCTGTGTTCCGTCTCGTAAAGTTGTATCAAATATTTCAATTGACATATTAAACCTTATTAATCCTTTCCTAAAGAATTTTATGCAATCATAGAATTTTTACGGGCATATTCAAATATTCCTCCCGCTTCAACAATAGGAAGAACATCGCCAAGAGGTTTTAATTTATATACTTTACCATCCGATAAATTACTTAAAGTATTTTCTTTAAGATTTATTTCAAGATTATCGCCTGTTTTAATTTTATCATTCATTTTTTCAAATGATTCGTAAGGAACAACAAATCCCCCGTCAACCGAGTTGCGGTAAAAAATTCTTGCATACGATTCTGCAACAATTACTTTTGCTCCTGCTACCTGCAATGCAAAAGGAGCATGTTCGCGGGAAGAACCGCAGCCGAAATTAGAACCTCCGATAATAATCTGAAATTCCGATTCGCAGTTATCTCCTTTAACAAAAGGAATATTACCACCAGGCAGACCTGATTGCTGCAAAGGGACCGCAGATAATGCAAAATGTCCGTATTTTTTCTTTTCTTCCGGATCAGTTAAACTGTATACAAGATGTTCTGCAGGAATTATCTGATCGGTATCGATATTATTTCCTAAAACAAACGCTTTTCCTTTAATTATATTTTCCATTTTAATCTCTCTTATTTTACAAAACATCTCGTGGATCGGTTATTACGCCTGTAAGCGCCGAAGAAGCTACTGTTAAAGGTGATGCTAAATAGACTTCCGATTTTTTGCTTCCCATTCTGCCAGGGAAATTCCTGTTAGTTGTAGAAATTACAACGTCTTTGTCAACTGATCTGCCGAAAGTATCTGATGGTCCGCCAAGACAAGCAGCACAAGACGATTCGCCCATTTCGCAGCCGGCATTTTTGAATATATCTTTCAGGGAAATTCCGTTTATCGTTTCCTCTTCCATTTGTTTAGCAACGGCAGTACTTCCCGGAACAATAAATGTAGGCACTTTAACTTCTTTTCCCAAAAGCAGTTTTGCTGCAAATCTGAAATCGGTAATTTTACCTCCGGTGCAGGAACCTATGTAGCATTTGGTAAGTTTTGTTCCTTGAACACTTCTAACAGTTCCTCTGTTATCGGGACTGTGCGGTTTAGCTACAACAGGTTCCAGTTTAGAAACATCATAAACGTATTTACTGTGATATTTTGCATCTTCATCACTTCGGTAAATCTCATAAGGAGCTGAGGTTCTTTCCTTAACAAAATTTTCTGTTTTTTTATCAGCTTCAATAATTCCATTCATTCCGCCGCACTCAATAGCCATATTTGTTAATGTCATTCTTTCATACATTTCCAAATCAAAAACCGCTTCACCGTCAAATTCCATTGCCCGGTAAGTGGCTCCGTCTGTTGTAATATCGCCTAATATTTGCAAGATTAAATCTTTTGCAGTCAGATATTCGGGCAGTTTTCCGTTAAATGTAAATTTCATCGATTCAGGTACTTTTTCCCAAATCTTACCTGTTCCAAGAATAAATGCCGCATCAGTATTTCCTACACCTGTAGAAAACATACCGAATGCTCCGGAAGTGCAAGTATGAGAATCCGTTCCGAACAGAACTTTTCCGGGAAGATTAAAACCTTCTTCGGCAAGAGCAATGTGACATACTCCTTTATATCTTGGGGTTCCTACATCGTAATAATTCGGTAAATCGTAATCGGCAGCAAACTGACGAAGTATTTCAACATTACGGTTCGCATATTTATCTGCTGTAAATATGTAGTGATCGGGAAAGATAACAAGTTTATTCTTATCCCAAACTTTTGCATCCTTTCCAAATTCATTTTTCCATATTTGAATTGTTGGCGGTCCGCAAACATCGTGAGTCATCAACACATCCACGTTCAACCAGATATTATCACCGGGTGATACTCTATCCCTGCCGCTGGCATTAGCTAATATTTTTTCTGTTATTGTCATTCCCATTTTATAATTTCCTTAAATTGCATCAATCTTTACTTTTTCGTTATTGTTTATTTCATTTGCCTTTTGAAACTTAATCAGATAATTTATTGCCTGTAAAAATGCTTTACCGCTGGCTTCAATTATATCAGTAGAAACACCTCTACCGGTAAACGATTTTTCTCCGCTGCGTATGCGAACCTGAGCCTCACCCATTGCCTGTCTGCCAGAAGTAACAGAACGCACCTGATATGATTCTACATTTGATTTGATATCGAGAGCTCTTTCAATTGCATTGAATAAAGCATCAACAGGACCGTCTCCGGTTGCCGATTCCATCAAAGATTCCTCTCCTGCTGTTATTTTAACAGTAGCAGTTGGAATAGCACTTGTTCCTGCACTTACCTGAATGTTGCTAAGTTCATAAAAGTCGCTTTCTTTGTTTATTTCATCGCCCATAAGCGTTCGTAAGTCGTCATCAAACACTTCTTTTTTCTTATCGGCAAGTTCGGTAAACATCTTATAAACTCTGTCAAGTTCATCTCCGGTTAATTTATAACCTAAATCATCGAGACGGGCTTTTAAACCATGTCTTCCCGAATGTCTGCCTAAAACTATTTTTGTTTTTCTAACGCCTACGGTTTCAGGAGTCATAATTTCGTAAGTATTTCTGTTTTTAAGCATACCGTCCTGATGAATACCAGATTCGTGGGCAAAGGCATTTTCGCCTACAATAGCTTTATTGGGCTGCACAATCATTCCGGAAAAACCCGAAACCATACGGCTTGTGTTGTAAATTTCTTCGGTGTTAATATTTGTATAATAACTGAAATAATCTTTACGCACTTTTAAAGCCATAACAATTTCTTCGAGCGATGCATTTCCGGCACGTTCGCCAATTCCATTAATTGTGCATTCTACTTGTCTTGCTCCGTTTTCAATTGCCGCAATGGAATTGGCTACGCCAAGTCCTAAATCGTTATGACAATGAACGCTTATTATGGCTTTATCGATATTGCTTACTCTTTTTCTTAATTCGGCAATCATATTTCCAAATTCACTTGGTAAAGTATACCCTGTTGTATCGGGAATATTAATTGTAAGAGCACCAGCAGATATTGCTGCTTCAACTACCTCTGCAAGATAGCCGATTTCAGTTCTTCCGGCATCTTCTGCAGAAAATTCAATATCGCTGCAGAATGTTTTTGCATAAGCTACTGCATCGTAACTCATCTGAACAACAGTTTTACGTTTTTCCTGAAGCGTTTTCCCATACTTTTCTTCTCCGAATTTTCCCAATATATGAAAGTCGGAAGTGCTTGCGAAAGTGTGGATTCTTGGTTTTGCAGAATGCTTGATTGCATCGTAGGCCGTTTTTATATCAATTTCTTTAGCCCGGGCTAAAGCTGCTACTGTCATTCCAACTTCTCCTGCCACTCGTTCAACAGCTTCAAACTGCGTAGGAGAAGAAACCGGAAATCCGGCTTCAATAATATCCACGCCTAATCTTTCAAGCTGACGTGCTATTTCTACTTTTTCATAAACATTTAAAGATGCGCCCGGAGATTGTTCCCCGTCTCTTAAAGTTGTATCGAATACAAATATTCTTTTATCTGACATAATCTGGTTCCTTATTTTTCCTGTGAAAAAAAATTATCACAAGGTGAACACTCCAAGTCCCTGTTCGTGATAAATTTCATCAAAGCTTTTAATAATTTCTACAGCCATTTTTTCTGTAGTAATTTCTTTACCGCCTTCAGTCATAATATCTTTTGTACGGTATCCAGCTTTAAGTGTTCTTTCAATAGCCTGATAAATTATTTCGGCAGCCTTGGGAACTTGTAGAGTATGTTCAAATAACATTGCCACCGATGCAATAGTTGCAATCGGGTTGGCTATACCCTTACCTGCGATGTCGGGAGCACTGCCGTGTACAGGCTCGTATAAAGCATATTTCGAACCAAGACTTGCAGAAGGCAGCATTCCAAGACTTCCGGTAATCATTCCGGCAATGTCACTCAAAATGTCTCCAAAAAGATTAGATGTAACAATAATATCAAATTGTTTGGGATTACGGACAATCTGCATTGCAGCATTATCCACATACATATCAATTAATTCAACGTCCTCGAAGTCCTTATGAACTTCGTGAACTATTTTTCTCCAGAATTGCGAAACCTCAAGTACATTTGCTTTATCAATTGAATGTACTTTTCCGGCTCTGTTACGTGCTGTTTCAAAAGCTTTACGCGCAATCCGCTCAACTTCTTCTTTATAATAAATCATTGTATTAAAGCCTTTTTCCTCGTCATATCCGCGGGGCGTTCCAAAATAAATTCCGCCGGTAAGCTCACGGAAGACAATAAAATCGGTTCCTTCAACAACTTCTTTCTTAAGCGATGATGCGTCCGCAAATGCACTGTAAATTTTTGCCGGACGGATATTTGCCCAAAGTCCCAGAGATTTTCTGAGTTGAAGAAGAGCAGCTTCGGGTTTAAGATTATGTTCAAGGTTTTCCCATTTATATCCGCCAACAGCGCCAAGAATAACTGCATCCGAATCTAAGCATGTTTTTAATGTATCCTCTGTTAACGGAGTTCCGAATTCCTCGTATGATGCTCCGCCTATGAGTTTTTCATTATACTTAATTTCGATTTTAAATTTTTCGGCAACAGTATTTAATACTTTTACGCCGGCTTTAACAACCTCCGGGCCAATGCCATCGCCCGGAAGTAATGTAATTTTATAAGATACCAATTTATTCCTCTTATTTTTTCTTAATTATATACGACATCATATCTCTTAGTTTTTTTCCAACTACTTCAATAGGGTGTTCTGTATTAATTTTTCTTAATTCTTTAAGATTAGGAGCGCCTTTTGCATTTTCTTCAATCCATTCTTTTGCAAACGAACCGTCCTGGACTTCTGTTAAGATTTTTTTCATTTCTTTTTTTGTTTCAGCTGTAATAACGCGCGGTCCTCTTGTCATTCCTCCGTATTCAGCTGTATCGCTTACCGAATAGTTCATTCTCGATAAACCGCCTTCATAGAATAAATCCACAATAAGTTTAAGTTCGTGCATACATTCAAAATAAGCAAGTTCATCTGGATAACCGGCTTCAACCAAAGTTTCAAAACCAGCTTTTACCAAATCGGCAGCGCCTCCGCAAAGAACAGCTTGTTCGCCGAATAAATCTGTTTCGGTTTCATCTTTAAAAGTTGTTTCTATTACACCTGCTTTTGTTCCGCCAATGCCTTTAGCCCACGAAAGCGCAAGTTCTTTTGTATTTCCTGAATAATCGTTTTGAATAGCAATTAAGCAAGGAACACCATCACCCTGTTGAAATGTTCTGCGTACAAGATGACCAGGGCTTTTAGGAGCAATCATCATAACATTAACATTACTTGGAGGTACTATTTGTTTATAGTGAATGTTAAATCCGTGAGCAAAAACCAAGGTGTCGCCTTCTTTCAAATTCTGGGCAATTGATTTTTCGTAAACTATCTTCTGAATTTGATCAGGTAAAAGAATCATTATTACATCAGCTTGTGCTGAAGCTTCTTCTGCTGTAGTAACTTTTAATCCGGCAGCTTCTGCAGCTTTCCAAGGTTCGCTTCCGGGAACTTCTGCAACAACCACATTAATTCCGCTTTCAGTTAAGTTTAAAGCATGAGCATGTCCCTGACTTCCATAACCGATAATAGCTACTTTTTTTTGTTTTAGTAAATCGAGTGATGCATCGTTATCATAATACACTTTCATTTTAATACCTCTATTTGTTTAATTGACATTTGAATATTCTTTTTTAATTTTTGTCTGTTCGCCTCTTTTTAAAGCAACCGTTCCAGACCGTGCAATTTCTATAATACCGAAAGGCATAAGAACATTTATTGCAGCATCAATTTTATCAGGCGGACCGGTAACTTCAATCATAATAGACTTGTTATTTATATCAACAACATTTCCTCTGAAAATATCGCAAATATCCATTATTTCAGCTCGTTGTCCTTTATGGTAACTTACAGTTAAAAGTGCTAGTTCTCTTTCAACTCTTGGCTGGTCAGTAAGGTCAACAACTTTTATTGTATCAATAAGTCTGTTTAATTGCTTTACAATTTGTTCAATAATCTGATTTGGTCCGCGAGTTACCAAAGTCATTCTCGAAAGATCGCTTATTTCGGTTTCACCAATCGAAATACTGTCTATATTAAATCCTTTACCGCTGAACATTGTTGCTATTCTGTCGAAAGCTCCAAAACGGTTTTCTACTAAAACTGAAATAGTATGTTTCATAATTACACCATCCTTTTAGGATTTAAACGTTTAACCATCATTTCCGAAACACTTGCACCAGCTGGAACCATAGGGAAAACCATATCAGCTTTAACAACTCTGAATTCTGCTAATGCAGGTCCTTCATTATAAGCAAGTAATTCATCAAGCATTCCGTCAACATCTTCAGGTTTTTCGCATCTCATAGCTTTTAATCCGAAAGCTTCAGCAACTTTAACAAAATCTGGATTGCTGGCACTTAAATCTGTAAAGCTGTATTTTTCTGCATGAAACAATTCCTGCCATTGGCGCACCATCCCGAGGAAACTATTGTTCATAATAATAAATTTTATAGGAAGATTATAAGCTTTAGCAGTAATTAATTCCTGAATATTCATTTGAAATCCGCCATCTCCGCTTACAGAAACAACTGGTCTGTCTAGAATACCGAATGATGCTCCTATTGATGCAGGAACGGAAAAACCCATTGTGCCGAGTCCCCCGCTGGTAATATGCGAGCGCGGATTATTAAATTTATAGTATTGTGCCGCCCACATCTGATGCTGACCAACATCAGTAACAATTACTGCATTGCCATTGGTTTTATAAGATAATCTTTCATAAACATATTCAGTTCTTAAATTACCATCTTTTTCATAAAACAAAGGACATTGTTCCTGCCACCCTCTTATATGCGCCCACCATTCATCAAGATTAGGGCGTTTGGTTATTTCGCTGGCTATTTCGGCAATTACGTGTTTCACATCTCCCACTATCGGTAAATCTACAACAACATTTTTATCAATAGCAGTAGGATCTATATCAACGTGTATTTTATAAGCATGCTGGGCAAAAGTATCAACTTTACCTGTAACCCGGTCGTCAAAACGCGCACCCAGCGACACAATTACATCGCAATTATTTACAGCCTGATTAGCCCAAAATGTTCCGTGCATTCCAAGCATTCCAAGAGATTGAGGATCAGTTCCAGGGAAAGCCCCTAATCCCTGCAAAGTCATTGTTACAGGGAAATTATTCTCTTTAGCGAGCAATCTCAATTCATTTGTACCGCCGGACATCATCACGCCACCGCCAACATATAGTAAAGGTCGTTTAGCCTTTTGCAATACTTCTGCAGCCTTTTTTATCTGATTGTAATGTCCCTGATATTTAGGTTTATAACCACGTATTTCAACCTTTTCAGGATAATTAAATTCACATATCGAATTTATAACATCTTTAGGCAAATCAACAACTACAGGTCCAGGTCGTCCGGTTGAGGCTATAAAAAAGGCTTTCCGGATAGTTGAAGCGAGTTCATTAACATCCCTAACCAGGAAGCTGTGTTTTGTAATAGGTCTGGTAATACCTACAATATCAGCTTCCTGAAATGCATCGTTTCCTATTAGATGGGATGCAACCTGACCTGTAAAAACAACCAATGGAACTGAATCCATATAGGCATCTGCAATACCCGTAACAGTATTAGTAGCTCCCGGACCAGAAGTAACCAGCACCACGCCTATTCTGCCGGTAGCCTTTGCATATCCTTCTGCAGCATGAGTTGCGCCTTGTTCGTGCCTTACAAGTATATGCTGAAGAAAATCTATATCGTATAATTTTTCATATATTTTAAGAACAGCTCCTCCGGGAAAACCAAAAATATGTTCAACGCCCTCCCTTCGCAAACATTCAAAGAAAATATCTGCGCCGCTCATTTTTTTTGTTATATCCTTCATTTTTTATCCTTTCGATAATATTAAAAAGTATTTAAGGCATCCTTAAAACTGCACCTGTACTTGCAGAAGTAACCATCTGCGAATATCTGGCAAGATATCCTTTTTTAATTTTCGGTTCAAATTCATCAATAGCTTCCAATCTTGATGAAATTTCTTCTTCACTCAGTTCAACTTCAAGTTTTTTATTCGGAATATCAATACAAATAATATCTCCCTTTTTTAGGGCTGCTATAGGTCCTCTATCAGCAGCTTCAGGAGAAATATGTCCTATTGCTGCTCCTCTGGTTCCTCCCGAAAATCTTCCGTCTGTAATAAGTGCAACTTTATCGCCTAATCCCATACCCATAATTGCACTTGTTGGAGATAACATCTCAGGCATTCCCGGTCCGCCTTTAGGTCCTTCATATCTGATAACAACAACTTCGCCTGGAATAACTTCATTGTTAAGAATTCCCTTAACCGCATCTTCCTGTGATTCAAATATTCTAGCCGGACCTTTATGCACAAGCATTTTAGGATCAACTGCACCGGTTTTTACAACTGAACCTGCTGGAGCTAGATTGCCGTATAAAATAGCCAATCCGCCAGTTGCAGAATAAGGATCGTTGATGCTTCGTATAACTGAACTGTCTTTAATTTCTGACCCGCAAATATTTTGTTTTAAAGTTTGTCCTGTTACCGTTATACATTCATCATTTAATAAGCCTTCAACTTTATTAAGTTCATTTAATATTGCCGATATTCCCCCTGCATTGTCAACATCTTCCATATGAACAAGATTTGTTGCAGGACTGACCTTACATATATATGGAGTTTTATTAGAAAGTTCATTTAAAATAGAAAGGTCAAAATTCAATCCCGCCTCGGTTGCAACTGCAAGAGAATGCAAAACAGTATTTGTGCTTCCGCCCATCGCCATATCAAGAGCAAATGCATTTATAAATGATTTTTCGGTAATTATATCCAAAGGTTTAATATCATTTTCTACTAAATATATTATTTGTTTGGCCGCTTTTTTTACTAATTCTTTTCTTTTCGGTGAGGTTGCTAATACTGACCCGTTACCCGGCAGAGCAATTCCTAAAGCTTCCATTAAACAATTCATCGAATTTGCTGTAAACATACCTGAGCATGATCCGCATGTTGGGCATCCGTTTTTTTCAAGCTGAAATAATTCTTCATCATTAATTTCACCGGTTTTATATTTTCCCACACCTTCAAAAACAGAAATTAAATCTACTTTTTTTCCGTTTGCAAGTTTACCTGCATTCATAGGTCCGCCGGAAACGAAAATAGTTGGAATATTTAACCGGACTGCTGCCATCAGCATTCCCGGAACAATTTTATCACAATTAGTAATGCAAACCAATCCGTCAAGTCTGTGTGCTTCAACAACAGTCTCCACACAGTCTGCAATAAGTTCGCGGCTTGCCAGAGAATATCTCATTCCTATGTGTCCCATTGCAATACCGTCGTCAACACCAATAGTATTAAATTCAAATGGCACTCCGCCTGCTTCGCGCACAGCTTCTTTTGCAATTCTTCCAAATTCCTGCAAATGAACATGTCCGGGAATAAGGTCTGTGTAGGAATTACATATTCCTATAAATGGTTTTTTAAAATCTGCTTCACTTTTAATGACCCCTGTTGCGCGTAAAAGACTTCTGTGAGGTGCTTTTTCAAAACCTGTTTTAACTAAATCCGATCTCAATTTTTCCTCCGTTATTTCAAAATAAATAAAAACTTTGTGTTTCGGTCAATCCCGAATTGCTTTTATTTTTTGTGAATTTTCTGGTAAGCTTTCTCGGGATTGACTTTATTAGCCAATAAGTAGCACAACCACTAGTAGGCTAATTATAATAATCCCTAGAATAATGATGTTTTCCGGAAGGTTAGTAACTTCGTCAAAAGCAACAGCTTTAGAAGATGTTGTTTTGATTTTGGCGATATTTATTTTTTTATTATTCATTACAATTTATTTAGGGCAAAACTAATGTTTGTTTCCTTTTTTGTCAAGAGATTACTTAATATTTTTTTATTTTTTTTCATTTTTTTTAAATAAGTTAAGTATTCAGGCTAAAAGTGATTTTTTTCATTTACTTTTTTAACATCAAAATATCCTTAATTTTTTCTGCATCATAATATATAATTTTCTTGACAATGGAATGTATTATTTAGTAGTTTTGCATTCAACTTAGTAATCATTGTTCATTAAAAATTTGTCTTGATAATTGCTTTTATCTAGAAAGGTTGAGGGATCAGGCCCTGCGAAACCTTGGCAACCACACTTTTGTGAATGGTGCTAATTCCTGCCCAAGTTTTTTTTGGGGGAGATGAAAGAAGAGAATGTCTAATTCATAGCCTCTTCGTAAATCTTCCTCGTAGAGGTTTTTTTGTTTTAAACATTTTTATATTATTATGAGGATAATATGAACACAAATAAATTACGTAATTTCAGGTTTGAAACGCTTCAGCTTCATGCCGGACACACCCCCGACTCAGTTACAAATTCCAGAGCTGTACCTATTTACCAGACTTCTTCCTACATTTTTAATGATGCTGACCATGCAGCTAAACTTTTCGATTTGAAGGAATTTGGAAATATTTACACACGAATAATGAATCCGACTACTGATGTTTTTGAAAAAAGAATTGCTGCCTTGGAAGGCGGTGTTGCTGCTTTAGCAACAGCTTCGGGACAAGCTGCCGAATTTATTGCAATTGCTACTTTAGTGCAGGCAGGCGAAAATATTGTTTCAACAAGCCTGCTTTACGGAGGGACTTATAATTTATTTAAAGTTACCTTAGCAAGACTGGGCATTGATGTAAGATTTGCAGAGGGTGAAAATCCAAGCGATTTTGAAAAATTAATAGACAAAAATACAAAAGCAATATATTTGGAATCGATAGGTAATCCGAAACTTAATATTGCCGATATTAAAGCATTTTCGGAGTTAGCTCATAAATACGGCATTCCGTTGATTATTGATAATACTTTCGGGGCTGGCGGATATTTATGCCGTCCTATTGATCATGGAGCTGATATAGTTATTGCTTCTGCTACAAAATGGATAGGCGGACATGGCACCTCGATAGGCGGAGTAATTATTGATTCCGGAAAATTTGACTGGGGTAATGGTAATTTCCCGATATTCACCGAACCGAGCCCCGGCTACCATAATCTTAATTTTAATCAGGTATTCGGAAAAGATTCTGCGTTTGGAAATATTGCTTTTATTACAAGAGCCAGGGTTGAGTCGTTAAGAGATTTAGGACCTTGTTTAAGTCCTTTTAATGCATTTCAATTGATTCAGGGACTAGAAACTTTATCTTTAAGAATTGACCGCCATTGCGAAAACGCAGCCAAACTGGCTGAATGGCTTGAACACGACCCAAGAGTAGAATGGGTTTGGTATCCCGGATTAAAAAATCACCTCTACCACCTGCAAGCAAAAATATATCTGAGAAAGGATCATTTCGGTTCGATGATTTCTTTCGGAATAAAAGGCGGAATTGAGGCGGGAAAGTCATTTATTAATAATGTGGAGTTATCAAGTTTGCTCGCAAATGTGGGAGATGCAAAAACACTTGTTATCCATCCTGCATCAACAACTCATCAGCAGTTATCCCTTGAAGAACAAATTTCAGCAGGTGTAAGTCCCGAAATGATAAGAGTTTCGGTTGGTCTTGAACATATAGATGATATAATAGAAGATTTTGATATTGCCTTAAGTAAAGCGGTAAAATAAAAATATGACAGATTGTAAAACTAAATTTGTAAAATTATTCGATTCAAAAAATCCTTTTATTCTGGAATCTGGTAAATGCTTGAGTGAAGTGAAAGTGGCTTATCAAACTTACGGAAAATTAAATCCGGAAAAAAATAATGCAATAATGATTTGCCATGCATTGACGGGACTTGCTCATGCCTCAGGAATTCAAAAATGTATCGAAAATGATAATTCCGGCAACCCAGATTTATTAAAGGAATATTCTACTCAGTATTTGAATAAACCCGGCTGGTGGGACCCTTTAGTAGGCAAAGGGAAAGTATTTGATACCGAGAAATATTTTGTTATTTGTCCTAATATTTTAGGAAGTTGTTACGGCACAACAGGGCCGACAAGCATAAATCCCGAGACCGGTAAAAGTTATGCCGGAGATTTCCCTGTAATTACAGTACGAGATATGGTAAAACTACAAAAAAGTCTTGCAGATTTTCTGGAAGTAAAAAAGCTTAAGTCAGTTGCAGGAGGTTCGTTAGGGGGAATGCAAGTTCTGGAATGGGCAGTTATGTATCCTGATTTTGTTGAAACGATTATTCCTATAGCTACTTCGGCAGGTCATTCTCCTTGGGCAATAGGATTAAATGAAGCTGCCAGGAATGCAATAAAAAATGATTCTGACTGGAATAATGGTTTTTATTCTGAACAACCTCGCAAAGGTCTGGAGCTTGCCAGAAAAATTGCAATGATAAGCTACAGAAGTTTTGAATCTTTCAAACAAAAATTCGGAAGAAACCGAGTAACTGAAAACGATAATTTTTCTTCAGAAAATATTTTTCAAGTTGAAAATTACCTTAATTATCAGGGGAAAAAATTATTAAAACGTTTTGATGCAAATACTTACATTACCCTTTCAACAGCAATGGATCTTCACGATTTATCCGTAAATCGAAAAAGTATCAGCGAGACACTTGCTTCAATTACTGCAAGAACTTTAGTTATAGGCATAAGCACCGATATTCTCTACCCTGCTTCTGAACAAAAAGAAATAGCTTCACATATTTCCGGAGCTCAGTATGCAGAGTTGGATTCTATTTACGGTCACGATGCTTTTTTAATTGAATTTGAACAGTTAAGCAGGATAATTGCTAAATTTTTATAATTTTTTGAACTGTTGTATTTTTATTTACGTTTTCTAACTCAAAGATAAAGCAAATATCTTTAATTAAATACTGTTTGTAATATTTTTCTTATTTGAATATTTTAAGAATGAAAATATTATTTTCAAAAATTAAAGGAGGATTTATGATTTCCGCTAAAATGGAAAAAGTTTTGAATGAACAAATTAACGAAGAATTATTTTCTTCATATTTATATTTATCGATGGCAAGCTACTTCGAAAACACAAAGTATACAGGTTTTGCAAAATGGATGCGTGTTCAATCACAAGAAGAATACGAGCATGCAATGAAATTTTTCGAATTTGTAATTGAAATAGGTGGAAAAGTTACACTTGCTGCTATCGAAAAACCTAAAGCAAAATGGACTTCCCCTAAAAATACATTTGAAGAAGTTTTAAAGCATGAGCTCCATATTACTGATAGAATCAATAAACTTGCAGATTTAGCCATCGAAGAAAAAAATCATGCTGTTGGTTCTTTCTTAAAATGGTTTATAGATGAACAAGTTGAAGAAGTTAGTCATGCACAAGGCATTATAGATAAATTCGATCTTATAGGTGACAGTAAAGGCAGTTTATTTATGCTTGACCGTGAACTTGGAAAACGTTCGAGAGATTAATTATAATTTTTCTGATATTTTAAGTGCTAAATTAAATTTTTTATTTCTTTATTTGATAAATATTATTAATTTAGTTTTCTTAAAATTTTCAGTTATGCAGGAGATAAAATGGCTAGAAGATGTCAGATAACCGGTGTAGGACCTAGGAGTGGGAATACAGTTTCGCATGCTCATAATAAAGCAAGAAGAAGATTTTTACCTAATCTTCAGAAAAAAAAATTGTGGGTTCAGGAATTAAACAAATTTGTTACTGTTAAATTATCAACCCGCGCTTTAAGAACAATTTCCAAAAATGGAACAAGCCAGCTGGCTAAACTCGTTAGAGAAAATAAAATTAAAGTTAATTAAAAAAAAAGCCCAAACAATGTTTGGGCTTTTTTTTTCATCTTTATCTTCTGCTTCTTCGTTCACCGCTCTGTCTGTTTTCACTTTGGTTTCTGTTTCCTCTTGTATTAGCATTCGGTTCTGCTTTTCTTGTTTCCCTTTGCGGACTTACATCTCTTTGAGGGGTATTCTGCCGTTGAGGATTAATCTCTCTTTGAGGAGAAGAATCTCTTCGAGGGCTGACTTCTCGTTTTTGTTCTGCACTTTTCTGCTGCTCAAATTCATTTTTCGGAGATCTTCTTGTTTCGTCCAAGTTTTTATTTCGTCTGTCAACTTCAACATTGTTTCTTTCTGATATAGATTTATCTTCACTTCGTCTTTCTATATTTCTTTGAGGAAGCGTATTAACGTTATTGTCAGTATATTCTCTTCGTACGGACTCATTACTTGTTCTGTGCGATTCAGGAATAGCTTGAGTTCTCAAATTACTTTTCTGCTCTGTTCTCTGAAGTCTTATTTCTGTTTTGTCAGTATTCCGTTTAATTTCATTGCGTTCGGGTCTGTATATTTTATTATCATTTCTTCTTTCATAAACATTTCTATCCGAGCTTCTTGCAATCTCATTGCTGCGTAATTTATAACCGCCTCGTTTTTCAATAATTTCTTTATCAACCCCCCGGTTAATAATTCTTCCGTTATCATAACCGTAATTAGTCCGATACTTTGTATGAGCATGAACTCTGTATTTATTTCTGTCATTTATAAAGAATTTATGAACTCCTGGATTGCAGAAATGACCATAGCTTACATAATTCCAATTTTTATAATGTGAACGCCATCCTATTGAAAAATGAATTCCAATACCAACCCGGAATTCGGCATATGGAGGTAAAGGCGCCCAGCCTATATAATCGTCATCGTATCTCCATTCAACCCAAGCAGGCGCCCATTCGTTACCGGGAATCCATAACCATCCATTATAATCATCATAATACCATCTTCCATAATGATATGCTGCCCATCCAAAGGGTTCGTAACTATCCCAATACCAGCCGTCATCTGTCCATATCCATCTTCCATCGGAATAAGGACGCCAGTTAAAAGCTACGCTTGCAGGCCGCCAGGCAACAACATCACGGTCTATTTCAATCCAGTCGCCGTAAGGCGTTAATGATGAATAAAAAAATCCTATATTTACTCCGCCCTTAAGTGTTTTAGCTTCTGTTATCTTAGTAAAAGCTAAAGCTATTATCATAATTAAAAACAAACGTTTCATTTTATTCCTCCTTTATTTGTTTTTATCCAATAAACAATTGCAATGCCATTTAAATAATTGATTTTTTAATGAAAATTATAGGCTTTAAAATAACAGTGTATATTATTTAATACACTAGTGATAATATTTAATTCATTTATTTTAATTGAGACTGACATTAATCTTCACTAATTTTCAGATAATAATCTGAGGACATTATGAAATTATTTTGCACATTTTTTCTTGTAATAATTATTTTTATAACAAGCTGCAGTAAAGAAAATGAGGAAATCTTAAAAGAGGAAAATATGCTTCGCGAAAAAATAGAGAAATTTGTTCCTACTGTTATAAAATACGATGAATCAATATTAACAGAAAGACAGAGAATTATTGTGCAAAAACTTTATGAAGCTTCTAAAATAATTGACAGAATATTTCTCGATCAGGTTTATGCGAAAAATTACATTATAGAATCCGAATTAAAGACAAGCAAAGAAAAAAGAGGTATTCTGGCTTACCAATTATTCAAAATGAACTTCGGCCCTTTTGACAGAATTGATCACAACCGCTCATTTTGGGGAAAACACAAAAAACCTGCCGGGGCAAATTTTTATCCTGAAGATATAACTAAAGAAGAGTTTGAAAAATGGATAAAGGAAAATCCTGATGATGAAAAGGCTTTTACATCGGAATTTACTGTAATACGAAGAAAAGATAACAACCTTGCAGCAATTCCCTATTCCGAATATTATAAAGAAGAACTTGAGAAAGCAGCGCAATTGTTGGAAGAAGCTGCTGATTATTCCCAAAATGCTTCATTAAAAAAATATTTAACACTGCGGGCAAAAGCATTCCGCACAAACGATTACTATGAAAGCGATATGGCTTGGATGGATCTTAAAGATCACGTAATAGAAGTTGTAATAGGACCCTATGAAGTTTACGAAGATGAACTGTTTAACTATAAAGCATCTTTCGAAAGCTTCCTTACTATTGTTGATCCTGCAGAGAGTAAAAAGCTGGAAAGATTTGCATCCTATCTTGACAAAATGGAAAATAATCTTCCTATTCCTGACGAGCATAAAAACTTTAACCGAGGCGCAGAATCGCCGATTGTAGTTGTTCAGCAGGTATTCAGCGCCGGAGATACAAAAGCAGGTGTACAAACTCTTGCATTTAATCTTCCCAATGATGAAAGAGTAAGAAAAGCTAAAGGCAGTAAAAAAGTTTTACTAAAAAATATGCACGAAGCAAAATTCGATAAACTGCTTAAGCCAATTGCCGAAAAAGTTCTAAATGAAAAACAGTTAAAATATGTTACATTCGATGCGTTTTTTAATCATACACTTATGCACGAAATTAGTCATGGTTTAGGTCCCGGTTTTATTAAAATAAACGGAAGCGAAACTGAAGTAAAAAAAGAATTAAAAGAAACTTATTCTAAAATTGAGGAATGCAAAGCCGATCTTCTTGGAATGTTCAATAATATTTTTATGATTTCGCAGGGCGAATACCCTGAGAAAACAGCAAAAGAAATCTGGGTAACTTTTCTTGCCGGAATTTTCCGATCGGTGCGTTTTGGAATAAACGAAGCTCACGGCGGCGGGAATGCTATAATTTATAACTATTTCCTTGAAAACGGGGCATATACTTTTAACGAAAAAACAGGAAAAGTTTCAGTTAATTTCGAAAAATCACACGAAGTTTTGAAAAACCTTTCACAAAAAATCTTGATGATTCAGGCAGAAGGAAATTATAATGCAGCTAAAGAGCTTATTGCCAAATATGGAACAGAATCGTCTTCCTTAAGTATTTTAAGGAAAAAATTAGAAACTTTACCAATTGATATAAGACCGGTTTTTCAGATTGAAGGAAAAAGAAATTATTATTGAAAAAGGATTAGCATAAAATTAAAATTTTAATTTCCGCATTCCTATATGGCAGATTGCAAAATCGTATTTAACCGGATCGCAGGGATCAAACTTTTTAAGATTTTCTGTAATTTCTTCAGCCATTCCCCAGCTTATATTTTTTGCTGCGGTTAAATTTAATTCTTTACAAATTTTTGCCACGTGAGTATCAACAGGAATAACTAATTTGTCTGGCGGAATTTCTTTCCACAACCCGAAATCAATTTCATCTTTTCGTATCATCCACCTGAGAAACAGATTCATTCTTTTGCAAGCGCTGCCTTTTGCAGGATCGGGAAACATAAAAGTTAAACCTTGCGATGCTTCTTCCCTTCCCCGGGCGGCATCAAGCAGATTACGCGAAAAAAATGCCACTGCATCTTTCAGATTTTTTTCCTGCGGGAAATAATACATCAGAAAAAGCTGTTTTAACGAACCGTCTTCTGTATAAATTCTGTGCAATGCTCGGAATAATCTGGCAATATCTTCGCTTGTATAAAATCGGTGAACTATATTCGCAAAAACTTCGGCATCCTTTGAGTAATTAAATTTTTCAACAAATTCATAAGGTTTGTTTTCGATAATTTCAAATATTTTTTCGAGGGTTTTAATAATCTGTTGAACATTTCCGTACGAAAATACAGAAGATATGATACCGGCAATTTCAATATCTTTTTCTTCCGAAAATTTATGCAAAAATTGTACAGGATCGGGAGCTATACTGGATTTATCGAATAATTTATAATGTTCATTCAACTTTTTCCTGATGGTAGAATCTGATAGAGTTTTATGTTTTATCATAATTTGTCCGCAACTAAAAGAGCCGTTAAAAATGCAAATAATGCTGAAATTAAAGTTCCGATAAGCACATATTCTGCAAAATATCTTTTATCTAGAGCTTTAAACCTTGCAAATGATTTTGCCGCTATTATTAAACCTATTGCCGAATACTGACCCAGTAAAATCAAAATGTAAATAAATATTCTTTCCAAAATTCCTATCAACTTTCCCGCACCTGATAATTTTTGGTCATCCGATTCTTTTTTTGCATCAATTTCGTTTATTCCCAAATTTAACTTTTTTAGTATTACTTTTATTATAATTGATGATTCCAGCATCAGGAATAATAGTCCGAAAAGAAACAAACACGATTTATCCCAATCTGGATAGCTGAATAATTCCGAAATTATTACAAAAGGATATGAGCTTTGCAGCCAATAAATAAACCGGTAATTAAAATCGAGGTTAAACAATGGAGAAGAAAAAAATAACAAAGCAATCAATATTCCTATTGATTCTTTGATTCTGAGTGAATCGGAATTTTTAATTTTCTTTGATAGAAAATAAAACAGATAGTTTAAAAGCATTAGGCAGATAAATAGTAAAATTACTTTCCAGCTATACTCAATCAGTATCAATCCCAAAGCTTGAATTAGAGTTTTTTTTACTGCCTTAGTTTTATTTTCGGCAAGGCTGTCAAAATAAGTAAACAATCTTGAAATAAAGAAAACATTTAATAAATATATCAGTATCAATTGAGATTCCCGTTAATTATTAAGCCAATTTCTTTAAATGTATCGGATATTACAGGTATCGAGCCGTCCTTAATAGTTTTATATACCGCTCTTTTACTTAAATTTAATTCCGCAGCAATTCTGTTTATATCGTAATTAAGACAGTTCATCACAAATACTTTAAGTCTGTTTTCGTTCCAACTTTTTATTTCTTCCGAAACTAATGTAAGCGTGTGATTAATCAATTTATTTTCTTTAATTACAGAATTTAGATAAAAAAGCGAGTTGCTTTTTTTTACTATTGTCATTCCATCGCGCGCTGCATAAAAAGCGGGACCATCCATTCCTTCAACGGAATTATCAGAAAACAGCGCCGTTATTTCCCCTATTCCTATTGAAAAGCGGATTTTCTGCGGGAAAACTGATTCGGCTATTCGCAACATATCAAAAAATATTGAATCGGCATTATTGTAAACTGCCTGAAATTCGTCGCCTAGAATTATTTTATAAGGTGCTTGCAAATTCGGGTTTCCCCGGTTAACAAGATTTATTCCCGATTGTAATTTTTGCTGAATACCGTTTCGGTCGATTATCTTTTTAGAATTTATCAAATCGCCGATTACTGAAATCTTTTTCATTTAATTCCGTACTGTATATGTGCAAATATATACAATGTATTGTTTTAGTTCAATAATATTATTTGCACTTTTATAGTTCACTAATAAATTTATATATCCATTGATTAAACGTTTCTGTTTATAATCTTTAAAATCTCTTTAACAGCTTCTTCAACTCCAACAAAAATTGAACGAGCTATAATTGCCTGACCAATACTCACTTCGTCAATATCCTTAATCTCAATAAATTCTTTTAGGTTTGAATAATTTAAACCGTGGCCGGCATTAACACCAAGTCCAAGCTTTTTTGCATGTTTTGCAGCCTGACGGATTCTTTCCAGCTCGTCAAACATATCCTCTTCATTCTTCGAATTTGCATAAACACCGGTATGAATCTCAATAAAATCAGCACCAATTTCCGCCGAGGCATCAATTTGATTAATATCCGGTTCAATAAACATTGAAACTATTATTCCTGCGCTGTGAAGTTTTTTTAACGTATTTCGTAAATGATCAATATTATCAATAACATTTATCCCGCCCTCTGTGGTAAGTTCAAGCCGTTTTTCGGGGACAATTGTTGCAAGTTCGGGTTTTACATCGCAGGCAATTTCAATAATTTCATCAACAGCTGCCATTTCCAAATCCAGTTTAGTAGTAACAAGCTCTCTTAAAAGTCTTAAATCCCTTTCATTTATATGCCTGCGGTCCTCCCGCAAGTGAACTACAATACCATCAACTCCGTATTGTTCAGCCATAAGAGCATAAGTAACCGGATCGGGCTGAACTTCGCCTCTGGCATTCCGAAGTGTTGCAACATGATCTATATTCAAAGAAAATTTCATAAGTACTCCACAAGTTTTGAATTATAAAGCAGTAAATTAAAAATATTCGTAATAAATTAAAACAACTGCGAAATTATATTTAATAAGGAGTTAATGCCAACACCGTAATCTTCTGTATTAAATCTTAATCGTGATAAAAAATCAATCGAAAACATCACTCCAAAATGGACAAGAATGCAGTAATAAACAGAGCGTGTTCTTAAAGCAAGAATGCCAAGAGCAATTCCGCCGAAAATCGCTCCGAAAGTTTCGAGCGCGGGTTTTCCATTATGAAGAATAACAAAAGGTATCATTTGGATAAGAACTGTATAATTGCCGAATTTTTCTTCTAACCCGAAAAGCATATACCCTCTCCACATAAATTCCCACGAAACGAGATAAAGAAAAATACCGATTTCATAGATTATAAATTTATTCAAGTCGGTGCGTGCAGAAGCCAGATGAGGATATTTTGCTGCAAATTCGGGAGCTGCAGAAACAAACCATAGAATCGGAATCATAAACCCGAGAAATATTACTGTGTAAAAAATTCCGGTTTTATAATCACCTTTTTGAAATCCGAAATCCCGAATATTTTTCTTGAAGTAAAATATTATTATCAGAGCAGGAATCAAAAGCAAAGCAACAGTATCACCCGCAAACCAATAAATAAATTCGTATAAATCAATATCCGGATTGTCGAAATATTCCGGATAAATATTTATCTTAAAAAAACGGCGGGATGTATAATACCAGGAAACCGTCTGAAGAACAGCAACGCTTATAAAAATAACTACTGCATTTCTATCAGTCAGTCTTACCGCATTGAAAAGAAACCCGAAATCCTTTTTAAGTTTTTTAAACACAAATTCATCCAATTCTTTTTCAAAATCATTTTAAATCTAATAATACTGATAGTTATTTCTACTAATTTTTATTAAAAAAGATGGCTGAGGACGATTATTTAATTATAATTAAGGAATTTTTTAGCGTAATATTTCAATTTTTCTTAAAAAGTTTTGCTGCTTCATCTTTAATGAATGATGAAAAGCTTTGAATATTGTTCTTTTGCGAAGATTTTTGCAACCCAAAAAATTCTTTAGTGTTAATTTGCGGATTTGCTATTACTTCAAATATAAGAAACATTATGCCCAAATTTGCATAAACATCTGCCATATTAGGTATTCCGGGTCCCGGCCAAATTATAAAATCGCGTACATAACCTAAATAAAGGCTGTCTGTTAAATTACCGATATTTGCAGAAAAGAATAAAATAAATGTCCATTCCGCAATTATACTTTTTCTGTAATTTGATACATAATATTTAAAAAATAAAATCCCAATTGGAATAAGAAATATCTGAATTGCATTTGAAAAAAGTCTTATAAAACCGAGTTCTTCGCCAATTCCAAATACTAGTCCGTAATTTTTAGCATATGTCAGCCCGAATCCTAAATACTCAAAAACAATTTGTCCCGGAAGTATGTTTTCGGAAGCAAAATATTTCGTTAGCTGATCTGCCGAAAAAAGTAAAATAATGTTAAAAAAAATAAAAAATGCTTTTTTGTTTACTTTCATTAAAATTGATTTTTAAACTGTTCAAACTCAGTTCTTAATTGTTGAAGTTCTGTTTTAAGATTTTCAATTTCCTCTGTAAGTTCAGAAATTTTACCTGCATTTTCGGAAAGATTTTCATCTTCCGGCTGATAAAATTCTAAATCGGGTTCTCCATTCAGCAAATGCATATAACGCGATTCTTTTGTTCCCGGCATTTTGGGAAGCTTTAACAAAAGGGGTTCGTCCCTTTCAATTAATTTACTTAAAGTTTCGTCCAGTTGATTAAGATTTTCAAATTCAAATATCCGGTTTGATCTGCTTTTTATTTCACCCGGAGTTTGTGGTCCCCGTAACATCAGTACACACAAAACAGCTGTTTCCTGCTGCAATAATTTCAGCGAATTACTGAAATTCTGCCTGAATTTAGGCACCCTCGATTCTCTGCTTTCAACCAATGTGGCAAGTGATTTGTCGCGTAAATTATTCATCACTTTTTCAATAAGATTTTCATCAAAATTTACAACCGGATTACGGCTGGATTTTTGATTACAAGCATTTTTTAAGGAATTTATAGTCAACGGATAATATTCCGGAGTAGTAAATTCTTTTTCAATTAAAGATCCAATTATCCGCGTTTCTTCAAAAGTTAATATAGGATTACTCATTCTTTCATATGTTTTTTAATTATTTCAACAAGTTTATCTTTTACTGAATTCTCGTCTTTATAACCTGCAGCAACAGCTTTTTTCATCCACATATTTTTATTTTTAGTGTTTTTATTTGCTTCGGCAATTTGTGAAAGACCGGCATAAGCTCCAGCAATTTTTCCTTTTTCAGCAGCAGTTTTATAATATTTTATTGCTTTACTGTTATTCTTTAATACATTATGTTCAAAAAAGCCTAAAACAAAATTTATCTCTGCATTTTCCGGATTTTTTAAGGCTAACGAATTAAATTTATCGTATATAAAATAATCCTGAAATCCTAGAAGCTTATATTTTTCATCATCAAAATATTTTAATAAAGATATAAACTGTTCTGCAGGAATGTAACCTGGAACAACCTGTAAGAAATCAGAATTCGGTGCAAAAAAGCCTGTTGCCGGATATCCTGTTACACCAGCGGCTTGTGCAAATTCCGAATACTTATACTTTTTTCCTTGAAAAGTAACTTCACCTTCTTTTTCAGGATTCAACTTCACAGCAACAAAATTATCTGATAAAAAATTAATAATTTCATTTTTGCTGTAAACTTCACTATCCAATTTTTTACACCATCCGCACCAGTCTGTATAAAAATCCACCAGGATATGCTTATTTTCTTTATTAGCTTTTACAACAGCATCATTAAAATTCATCCATTCAATGTTCCCTGCATTAACCGAGCTGAACAAATAAATAACGAAAAATAACGACCATAATCTTAATTGCGCTTTCATATATTTACTTTCTCCATTTTATTTTAAAACATTATTTTCGAGTAATTTAGTTCATATGATGCAGTTTTGCGCATTAAGATTCTTAGTGAATTTGATTAATAAAAAAATCCCGCAATAAGCGGGATTAAAATTAAACAAGCGGCTTAAAGCTTTGCAGAGTTTTCATATAATTTGCCCGTTCAAAAGCAGCAGGTTCTGCAACAGATTTCTGGCTCATACTGCCTTTCATCTGCGAAATAGATGAATATTCTTTTTCTTCCATCCATTTTTCAAGATCTGTCAGTATTTCCTTAATGCGTCCCGGGCCTTTTCTTAAAAGTTCGGAACAAATCATTGCAATATCTCCGCCAGCCATCATAACTTTCAGCACATCTAAATGAGATTGAACTCCGCTGGTTAAAGCAAGTCCGCATTTAACATTTCCATATAAAATAGATATCCATCTTAAAGGAAGTCTTAATTCCGAATTATGGCTTAATTGAAGATTTGGAAATACTTCGAGGTTTTCGAGATCGAAATCGGGCTGATAAAAACGATTGAATAATACAAGCGCATCTGCTCCGGCATCATCCATTCTTCTTGCCATATTCGAAAGTGAAGTAAAATAAGGACTAAGTTTAATTGCAACAGGAATGCTTACGTTTGATTTAACAGCTTTAAGCACATCAACGTACATATTTGCAACTTCGGAACCTGTAACATTAGGGTTTGTAGCAACATAATACAAATTCAATTCAATTGCATCGGCGCCTGCCTGTTCAATATTTTTAGCATACTGAGTCCACCCGCCTTTACTTACACCGTTTAAGCTGCCAATTATAGGAATATCCAATGATCTTTTTAAATCGGCTATATGATCAAGATACTTAACGGGTGTTAGATTAAATTTATCCGGTTCCGGGAAATAAGATGTTGCCTCGGCAAAACTCTCTGTTCCATAGGATAAATAATGGTCTAGTTCACCAGATTCGTGAGTAATTTGTTCTTCAAACAAAGAATAAACAACCAAAGCTGATGCACCTGCATCTTCCAATCTTTTAGCAGAATCCACCGTATGGGATAACGGCGATGATGATGGGACAATTGGATTCTTAAGTTTAAGTCCCATATATTTTGTAGATAAATCCATTTTTTCTCCGGTTTAATTTAACTAAAATCAAATGTCCGGCATTACGCCGGACATATAATATTAATTTGAGTTTTCGTTTTCTGTTTTTGTATTTAAATCCATTTGAGACATTTGCTCATACATTTTCCAGCGTTTATTAACTTCTTCTTGCGCTTTTTCCAATAATTCCTGAGCTACTTTTGGATTTGCCTTAGTAAGCATTCTATACCTGTTTTCGGTATATATATAATCCTCCAGTTTAATTTTAGGAGCTTTGGAATCGAGTTTCAATGGATTTTTTCCTTCAGATGCAAGTTCAGGATTATGCCTGAACAATGGCCAGTGACCGCTTTCTACAGCAAGTTTCTGATTTTCCATACCTTTTGCCATGTTAATTCCGTGAGCAATACAATGGCTGTATGCAATTATCAGTGAAGGTCCTTCGTAAGCTTCGGCTTCGAGGAATGCGCGTAAAGTCTGTAAATCGTTAGCACCCATAGCAACCTTAGCAACATAAACATTTCCGTAATTCATTGCCATCATAGCTAAATCCTTCTTTGCTGTTGGTTTTCCGCCTGCAGCAAATTTTGCAACAGCTCCTATACTTGTGGATTTGGACATCTGTCCGCCTGTATTTGAATACACTTCTGTATCAAGTACAAGAATATTAACGTTTTTGCCTGATGCCAAAACGTGGTCTAAGCCGCCGTATCCTATATCGTAAGCCCAGCCGTCACCGCCCATAATCCAAACAGATTTTTTAACAAGATAATCTGCAACAGTAATTAATATTTTAGCTTCCTGAGAATTTAATCCGGATAGTTTTTTCTTTAATTCATCAATTCTTAAACGCTGCTCATAAATATCTGCTTCTGTTTTCTGTTCTGCAGTAAGTATGCTTTCAGCTAATTCATTTCCGATTTCGCTTTTCAGCAATGTTAGAAGTTCTTTTGCATATTCGTTCTGTTTATCTATGGATAATCTCATACCCATTCCGAATTCAGCATTATCTTCAAATAACGAATTTGACCAAGCCGGTCCCCTGCCATCTTTGTTAACAGCCCAAGGAGTTGTAGGAAGATTTCCGCCATAAATTGAAGAACAGCCAGTAGCATTAGCTACAACCATTCTGTCGCCAAATAACTGAGAAACAAGTTTAACATAAGGTGTTTCACCGCAGCCCGAGCAAGCTCCCGAATATTCAAATAAGGGTTCCAGAAGCTGGCAGCCTTTAATTGTAGAAATATTGGCTTTAGCTCTGTCAAATTCAGGAAGATTAAGGAAAAACTCGTAATTCTCTTTTTCTTTTTCTCTTATAGGAATCTGAGGAACCATATTTATGGCTTTAAATTTTGTTTCAGTCTTGTTTTTTGCAGGACAGACTTCAACGCATAAACCACAACCGGTACAGTCTTCTACAGCTACTTGAATTGTATATGCCATATCTGTAAATTCTTTACCTTTTGCTTCAGTATATTTAAATGTTTCCGGTTTTCCGGCAACAAGTTTGTTATCGTAAGCTTTAATTCTTATTGCTGCGTGAGGACAAACCATTGCGCATTTTCCGCATTGAATACAAACTTCCGGATCCCAAGCAGGAACTTCGAGGGCAATATTTCTTTTTTCCCATCTAGTTGTTGCCGAATTAAAAGTTCCGTCCAGCGGCATTTCGCTTACAGAAACCAAATCGCCTTTATTCTGCATTATTTTTGCCAAAGTGGTTTTTACATATTCAGGAGCTTTATCCGAAACAATACTTGGCAATTTAAATCCTGTAACAGTTTTACCATTTAAATCAACCTGATACAGATGTTCAAGAGTGTCATCAACAGCTTTAAAGTTCTTTTGAACTACAGCCTCACCTTTTGAACCATAAGTCTTTTTAATTGCCTTTTTAATTTGATTTATTGCTTCTTCTTTTGGAAGAATTCCTGAAATTGCAAAAAAGCAAGTTTGCATAATTGTATTAATTCTTGCACCCATACCTGTTTTGCCAGCAACATCGTAACCGTCAATAACATAAAAGTTTAATTTGTTATTAAGAATTGTTCTTTGAATGTTTTCCGGAAGATGGTTCCACACTTCGTCTTTAGAATATGGAGAATTCAGCAAGAAAGTTCCGTTTTCTTTTATATTTTCCAAGACATCAAATTTTTCGAGCATATTGAACTGATGACATCCGATAAACTTTGCTTTCTGAACTAAATATGTAGATTTTATAGGCTTTTTACCGAAACGAATATGAGAAACAGTAGTTGAACCTGATTTTTTTGAATCGTAAACAAAATATCCCTGAGCATAATTATCCGTTTCTTCACCGATAATTTTTATAGAGTTTTTATTTGCACCGACTGTTCCGTCAGCACCAAGACCGAAAAACATTCCTGTAAATACATCATCGCCTTCGATACTGAAATCAGGGTCGAATGCCAGACTTGTATTTGCTAAATCGTCATTTATACCGATAGTAAAATGGTTTTTAGGAGAATCTTTTTTAAGTTCATCATAAACAGCTTTAATCATTGCAGGTGTAAATTCTTTTGAGCCAAGTCCGTATCTGCCGCCAATTATTTTAGGCATTTTAGCAAATTTAGAAGAATCCTCGTTTATTGCTGCAACAATATCAAGATATAACGGCTCGCCAAGACTTCCAGGTTCTTTTGTTCTATCGAGAACTGCAATTTTTTCTACAGTTGACGGTAAAGCTTTAATTAAATGTTTAACTGAAAAAGGTCTGAATAACCTTACTTTAAGCAATCCAACTTTTTCTTCAAGTTTTTCCGATAAATATTCAATTGTTTCTTCTGCTGCTTCTGCACCTGAACCCATCATAACAATTACGCGTTTAGCATCCGGAGCGCCGGTATAATCGAACAAGTGATATTGTCTTCCTGTCATTTCTGCAAATTTATCCATTACATTCTGAACTATTGCAGGACATTCAACATAAAATTTATTAACAGCTTCTCTCTGCTGGAAGTAAACATCCGGATTCTGAGCTGTTCCTCTGATGAATGGATTTTCTGGAGATAAAGCTCTTTTTCTGTGTTCAGCAACCAGATTATCATCAATAAATGACTTTAAGTCTTCTACTGAAAGCTGTTCTATTTTATTAATTTCATGAGAAGTTCTGAACCCGTCAAAAAAGTGAACAAAAGGAACTCTGCTTTCTAAAGTAGCTCTATGTGCAATAAGAGCCATATCCATAACTTCCTGAACTGCTCCTGAAGATAATAATGCCCAGCCGGTCTGGCGCGTAGACATTATATCGCTATGATCACCAAAAATTGAAAGAGATGATGCTGCAAGTGCGCGCGCAGTAACGTGAAAAACCGTTGATGTTAATTCACCTGCAATTTTATACATATTTGGAATCATCAACAACAAACCTTGCGAAGCTGTAAATGTTGTTGTTAAAGCTCCTGTCTGAAGCGCACCGTGAGCTGCTCCGGCAGCTCCGCCTTCGCTTTGCATTTCAGTTACACTAGGTATTGTGTTCCAAATATTTTTCTTTCCTTCCGACGCCCATTGATCCGATAATTCACCCATTCCTGAAGATGGAGTTATCGGGTAAATTGCGATAACTTCACTTAACCGGTATGCCACATACGCTGCAGCTTCGTTACCGTCAATAGTGATTTTTTTTCTTTCCATTTATTTTATTCCTAATTTTTAATAATTAAATTTATTCCGTAAGAATTGTTTCGAGGATAAAGATTTTTTTCATTTCTATTTTCATGAATTTTTTATCAGAATTTTGGTTTGCATTATAGAGAATTACCGGATTCAGAAGTCTGAAAATACCACTATTTACATAAATAATCAAGATATTCTTAATATCTCGGTTCAACTTTTATTGTTTATTAAATGGCTGATTTTTTAATATTTATTAAGTTAAGGTAAGTTAAGCTTACAGATAATTAATATTTATTTTTTTGAATAAAAATAATTTTATCGTCTCTTTAAGCAACAACCCATATTTTGTTGTTTTATAATCACTTACACTTTCCCTTTGGAAGTATTACGGAAATATATATTTAACTCTTTGAATAATTAAGTTATGCTAATTTTTTATCTTTTTTTTATTTTTTCAGGCTGGTTTTAATTCCTTTTTTATAACTTAACTCTTTGTTCAGCATCGATAAAGTATCTCTTAAAACACCTAAAGACCTCTGACTGAGCAGGTCTATTTTTATTAATCCGAGTTCTTCAACAGGATACATGTCAGGCTGAGTAACAATTAAACCCAAACCTTTGTTTTTTGCATACTCAAGCGCCAGATAATCGGTAACTGGTTTTTCTGTAATAATAATACCTCCCGGATGAATGCTTGAATGACGCGGTATGCCAGCAAGTTTCGAAGCAATATTTACAATAGTTTTCCAAGGTTCTTCATCAAATTTCAATGATCTTGATTCAGGAAATTTTCCTGCAATTTCCGGAAGATTTTCAGCGCTTGTCCAAGGTATATTCTTGCTGTATTTTGAAATTTCGCTTTCGGATATACCAAAAACTTTTGCAGTTTCTCTGAATGCGCTTCTTGCCCTGAAAGTTACTTTTGTGGAAATCATTGCTACGCGGTCGTAACCATATTTATCAAAAACATATCTTACTATTTCATCTCTTTCTTTCCACGAAAAATCCAAGTCAACATCCGGTGGAGAAAGCCTTCCTCTGTTCAGAAATCTTTCAAAATAAAGATTATGTTTTATAGGATCTACCTGAGTTAGTCCCAGGCAATATGCAACAAGACTGTTAGCAGCAGAGCCTCGTCCTATTGTAAGCATTTTCCGCAAATGAGCTTCGCGTACAATATCCCAAACTACCAGAAAATAATCGGTAAAGCCAAGCTCCTCAATCACATCAAGTTCATGCTGAAGCCTTTTTACGGCTTTTTCTGTTATCGGTTTAAACCTTTCTTCCAGTCCCCTGAAACATATTTTCCACAAATACGAAAAAGAAGTTTCCCCAACAGGAAGCGGGAAATGTGGGAATTTGTATTTACCAAACTCTAAATTCACATTACAATTATCTGCAATATATTGCACGTTTGTTAAAGCTTCGGGCAATTTTATCCAGATTTTTTCCAACTCGTTACTATCCTTAATGTAATATTCTTCATCAACCGTATCTGATGAATTAAGATTTGCGAGCGTTGTGTTTTTTCTTATTGAAGTTACTACTTTATGCATTAAAAAATCTTGTTCTTCCTTGAAATAAACAGGATGTGAGGCAACAACAGGCAAGTTTATTTCCTTAGCAAAATTGTATATAGTGCGGGTTAAACTTTTTTGTTTCTTGGTACTTATCAATTCGGCATAAAGAATTGTTTTAAGTTTTTCTGTTATTTCAATTCTTTTAAGTAATTCAAATGACGACGTTATAATAAAAAAATTACTTAAATCTGTTTTGAATATTTCTGCAAGATTAAAATCATCCTTTAATTTCCGCATGGTTATTAGTCTGCATAATTCAGAATAACCTTGATTGTTTTTAGCCAGAAAAACAGCGTTAAGCGATTTATTTATTGGATCATCGATAAAAGCCCCAAGCACTGGTTTTATATTTTCTGATTCGGCAAGATGGGCAAATTGAATAAGCCCGTACATACCGTTAGTGTCAGTTAAAGCAGCATATTTTTCGCCGGACTTTTTGGCATTACTGATTATTTCAGGAATTTTTACTGTTCCTTCGAGAAATGAAAAAACGGAATGCTGATGAAGTGTCTGCATATTATTTTAAAGGGGCAAAGCGCCCCTAAATAAAATTAAAACTTAATTAATTACAGAAGGATTTAACGGTCTGTTGGGATCTCCAGCGAGAAAAACAGTTTGAGTAGGGAATGCAAACTCAATACCTTCTTCTCCGAAAATGCGAAATATTTCTTTATTAAACCATTCGGTAAATTCCATATATTCCCAGTAATCGGGTGGAAAAAACCAATAAACCGCCCTTATATTCAAAGATGTGCTGGCAAGATCATTAAAATATACTCTTGGCGGATATTCAGGATTCATTCCTTTATGATCTTTTAAAAGGTTTTTTATTATTTGCAAAGCCCGGTCAATTTTTTCGGGTTTGGTATCGTACGTTATTGTAATATCTGCAACTCTTCTGATAAAAGGTCTGTTACCAATATTCTGTATAGGTTTATTTGCAATTTCTGCATTAGGGATGGTTATCAAGTGTCCGTCCAGCGTGCGGATTTTTGTTGAACGCAAACCTACCTCTTCAACTGAACCGTCAAATCCGTCAATAATTACTCTATCCGAAACCTGAAACGGTTTATCGATAAAAATAACTATAGAGCCGAAAAAGTTTTTTAATGTATCCTGAGCTGCCAAAGCTAATGCCAAACCTCCTATCCCAAGTCCGGCAAGAATTGATGTAATCGGTTTATCACTTAGTATCTGTGCTGCCTGAACCAATCCTAAAACAATAATTGAAAGGCGCAGACTTTTTCTGATAATCGGCACAAGCATATCGTCCAATTTGCTTTCAGTTTTTTCGGCTTTCTTCGACATCCAATGAACAGGTACTTCAACAAGGAAAAATAACAAAGTACAAATTGCAGCAACAAATAATATCTGGATAACATCCGATGAAAAAGAGGCCAGATTTTTTTCGAGCTTTAACCATTCCACAGCAAACGATAAACCAAAAACAAGAGCAATAAATGTAACAGAACGTGAAATTGCATGAAAAGTTACTCCTAATATTTCTTTATCAGATTTGATAAGTCTTTCGGATGTTTTATTAAAGAAATATTTAGCAGTTCTTCCAATAATAAATGCAACAAGGATTGTAATAAAAAATGCCAATATTCTCCACAGTTCCACATCTGCAAAACTAATTCCTTTTAATAATTCGTCCAATTTGCTTCTCCTTTAATTATACTAAACATTTACAATAAATATAACTTTCAATTAGTTCCAATTTTTAAAGATGAATAACCGTATTTATCTCTGATTTTTGTAACAGCTCTCAACATTTTTTTCCTGACAATATTTTCGTCCTCAAACAATACTTCTTGTTCGTTAAATTCGGAAAAATTGCTCAGGTGAATTCCTATAAGCCTTACCGCAACCCGGCGAGTAAATGCATTCCTAAATAACTTTAACGTTTCCTCGTAAATTATTTTATCATCATCAGTTGGCTTAATTGTTTTAGCACGCGTTAAAGTATTAAAATCGGAGTATCTCAGTTTTATTCCGACCGTAGAAGTAAGCCAGTTTTTTTCGCGTAAAATCTGGCATACCTTCCCTGCCAGATCAAAAAGAGTTCGTTCAATTTCATTTTTATCAATAACATCTTCAGCATATGTTCTTTCTTTCGATATACTTTTTCTTTTAGCAGGAGGATTAAGAAAACTTGAACCTTCGCCGTTAGCTTTTCTCCAAAGATCGGAGCCGTGTTTACCAAATGCTGTAATAAAATAATCTTCAGGAAATGCTGCAATATCCCCCAATGTATAAAATCCTTTTGCATTCAAATTTTTAATTGTAACTTTACCTATTCCTGGTAATTTTTCTGCGGGAAGTCTCTTTAAGAATTCCTTTTCCATTCCGGGAAGAATGTATGTAATTCCTTTCGGTTTATTAAAATCCGAACATATTTTAGATATCGTCCGCGTACTACCTATTCCTATAGAACAAGGAAGCGAAAGCGTATCCCATATTTCCTTTTGTAATATCCCGGCAAACTGAAAAAGATTTCCGTAAATCTTTGAGCATCCGGTAAAATCCATATAAAATTCATCTATGCTTGCCTGCTCAATAACAGGAGCGTATTTTTCTAGAATCTTCTTTACGCTGTGCGAAAATCTTCCATAATCTCTGTGGTTTCCCGAAAGATATATTCCAAAAGGACATAATTTATAAGCCTGATTAATTGGCATTGCAGAATGAAGTCCGTATTTTCTCGCTTCGTATGAACAAGCCGAAATCACTCCTCTGCCCTTCGAAGGGTCTGCTCCCACAATAACCGGCTTGCCTTCCAAAGAAGGATCGAGTATTCTTTCAACCGATACAAAAAAGGCATCTAAATCCAGATGGAATATTGTTTTTGTCATTAATTACGACACTCTAACTTATTTTATTATAAATACTTATACCTTTGTGTTATATCTGCTTTTTTGATATATTTTTAATCGTGCTCCCGCAATACATAGCAATGCTCAGGCTTATAAACAGCCGTGCTCCCGTATTTTTCTTACTAATTATTCAATTCTTTCCAAATACAGTTTTAAGCAAATCTGTAACACGGGCAGCAGGGTCTTTTCTTATCTTTGCTTCTTCCTGACCTACGACCGTAAACAAACCTTCTAAAGCTTTTTGCGTAACATACTCATCTAAATCTACGTTTAATTTAGAAGCAAACGGTATGTTTTTAACTTTATCATTTAGTTGCTTGTAATATTTTGTAACATTATTTTCGTCCATAGATTTGCTTATAATCGGGTTAAATTTTGCAGACAGCGAGTCGGTAGTTTTTTCCTGGAAATAAAGAGTTGCCTCGTTTTCCCTTCCCTTAAGGATTTTCACTGCATCATTTATCGTCATTTTTTTTATAGCGCTTACAAAAATAGGAGCAGCTTCTTTTGAAGCATCTTCTGCAGCGCGGTTCATACTTAACACAAAATCGTCGACAATTTTACCTGCGCCTAATGTCTTAAGAGCTTTTTCGTATTTCTGCATCGAAGACGGCATAACTATTTTAATAAGTTCGTTCTTAAAAAAACCGTCTAACGAAGAAACAGATTTAACTGCATTTCCGGTTCCTATGTTTAATGCTTCTTTAAGTCCGTCGGCAACGGTTTTATCATTACTTTCTGTCTTTTCTCCGCCGGTTACTTTTTTAATCAAATCCTTAATCTGAGCATTAGAATTTTCGGCGCTGCATATTAAAAATGCGCCGCAGATAAATAGAACAAATAAATTTTTCATACTTTCTCCTAAAATAAAATCTCGATAAAATCTTTTTTCAATCCTTCAGGAAATCCAACCGGAAGCATTTTCAATATAGGCATAGAGGTTAAATATTGCAAGTCATACTTTTTGTTAATTAATATTTCTTCTATTCCTGAATCTCTTTTTCCGTTTTTAAAAATCTGTGCAGTTTTAATTTTTCCTTCTGCAATTTCCAGCTTTATATCAAAATATTTATCCCCTGCCTGCTTTTTATTCAGGAAAACAAAATCAGGCGATCTTCCGTAATTCCATTCGAATGAATTATATTTGTTTTTTGCCAGTTCGTATATATCTTGCCATTCTTCTTCGCTGAAAAAATATTCGCCGAAATAAGCAGAAGTTAAAATAATTTCATTTTTTATCATATTTTTAACTTCAAGTGCATCTATTCTTTTTATTTTTTCGGAAATATTTACTACGCTGCTTTTAACAGATTTTGAACTTTTTGATAAATATTTAGAAGCATCGCTGTTTAATGTCTTTCTTAAAAGCCCGAGATTAGAATTTACAAGAAGTGTTCCGTGGCAAAGCATCCTGTCTTTCGTTATAAACTGCGCATTGCCCGATATTTTTTTCTCACCGGAAAAAATGTCGTTCCTGCTGTTAAGATAAGCATCAATATTGTTTTTTTTAAGACAGTCTATTACAGGTTTTACAAAATCGGCGTATTTATTGAATTTTTTATTTGTATATCTGGTAAAAAAGCTGAAATTCAAATTCCCGGTATCGTGAAATACAGCTCCTCCGCCGGAAATTCTTCTGAAAGCACCGATATTGTTTTCGATGCAGAATTTGTAATCAATTTCCTCAAAAACGTTTTGATTTTTCCCGCAAATAACGCTGTTTTCATTTGAATACAAAAAAACATAATCTTCGCTTAAATCGAAATTCCTTACAGCATATTCTTCAATAGCAAGATTAACCGCAGGATTTGTGATGCTGTTATTATTTATAAATATCATAGTGGATTTACTTTTTTTTCGATAACAGATTCATTTTAAAAATAATACTAAAAAAAATTCAGACAGAATTATTCTTAAAATTACAAACTTTGGCAGGCAAAAACTAAATCTTTTTGTTTACTCGGCAAACATTTTATATTGTTCGTACATACTAACAGCATCTTCAAACGAAAATCTGGTACGGATTAAAAAAGCATCATCCCTTTTCGATAGTTCAGGTTCGTCTTCCCATTCCATATTCGAATTAAATACTTTATTGTTCGAAGTATCAACAATTGCCCATTTGGCCTGTCCGTCCTTTTTAGATTTCATTACAATTTGAATGTTGCCTTCAAGTCCGAATTTCATTGCAGCGTCAAACCATTTTGCTTTTTCTTCTATTGTCATTTTTGTGTTTAAGCCTATTTGTTAATACTTACAGACAATAATCGGAAATAATGCCTGAATTGTTAAGCCTCGCGTTAATTCATTTGTAATAATTCTTTATTATGCAGCATATTTTCGTTTAATTTACTTAACTGATTTTAAATTATTATTACATTACTTATGGATAAAATACTTTTACCCGAATGGAAGCGTGCTGTAATAAAAGTTGGCAGTTCAATTGTTGCCCCATTCGGAACCGGATGCAGTACTAATTACTTGCTGGCAATTGCGCAATTTATTATTGAATCGGTGCACAAAGGAAAAGAAATAGTTCTTGTTTCTTCCGGAGCAGTTGCAGCCGGTTATTCAACCCGCCAGAATAAAAACGGAAACACAAACTTTTCCATCCCCGAAAAACAAGCTTTGGCTTCAATAGGACAGCCTTTGCTAATGGAAATATGGAGCCGTTTATTCGATTTCCGATGCGCACAGATTTTAATTACATACGATGCTATTAAAAACAGGAATCGTTTTATAAATGCCAGAAACACTATTAACGAGCTTTTGAAGTTAAACGTGCTGCCAATTGTAAACGAGAATGATACTGTTTCGGTTGACGAGCTGAAAGTCGGCGACAACGATAATCTTGCAGCCCACGTAGCGGTTATATCCGAAGCCGACCTATTAATAATCTGCAGCGATATCGACGGTTTATTCAGCGATAATCCTAATAAAAACAAAAAAGCAACGCTTATTAAGGAAGTAACTAAAATTGATAAAAGCATATACGAAATTGCCGGCGGAAGTAGTAATCCTCTTGCACGCGGAGGAATGTACACAAAAATTCAAGCTGCCGAAAAGGCTACTGCACGCGGAATTTCTACAATTATTGTTAACGGAAAGAAAAAAGAAAGTTTTGATGAAATGCTTAAGGGGGTTATGCCGGGAACAATTTTTAAACCTAAAAACAACCCTGTGGCTGCAAAAAAACATTGGATTACACATGCTTTAAAAACATGCGGAACTGTTACAGTTGACGAAGGCGCAGAAAGAGCCATCCTGAAAAAAGGAGCTTCTCTTCTGCCATCGGGAATTATAAGTGTTGAAGGAAATTTTTCGCATGGAGATGCAATCGAAATTAAAAGCAAGGAAGGCAAATCATTTGCAAAAGGAATTGCTCAGTACGATTCATCGGATATGTTAAAAATTAAAGGTTTGAAATCGAAAGACATACAAACCGTACTTGGCTTTTTTCAGTCCGAAGAAATAATTCACCGCAACGATTTGATAATTTTAGAATAGGATTTATGATGAGCGATAAAGAATTTAGCTTAATTGAAATGGCTAAGGAAGTTAAAAGCGCTTCAAAGATAATTGCCAAATGCAGCAGCGCTAAAAAGAATAATATTCTTAATGCAATGGCTTCGGCTTTGGAAAACAACACCCAGATGCTTATTTCGGAAAATAAAAAGGATCTTGAATATGCCCGAACAAAAGGCATATCGAAATCAATGATGGACAGGCTTACCCTGAATGAAAAAAGGGTTAAGGAGATGGCTGATGCACTTCGCGAGGTAGCTTCTTTTAACGACCCCGTTGGAGAAATTTCGGAAATGAAAATAAGACCTAACGGCATACGTGTTGGCAAGATGACAATTCCGCTTGGCGTTATAGGAATTATTTACGAAGCCAGACCGAATGTTACAAGCGATGCAGCCGGACTTTGCATAAAAGCCGGAAATGCGGTTATTCTCCGCGGCGGTTCCGAAGCATTCAATTCCAATATGGCAATAGTAAAAATTCTGCAAAAAGCTTTAGAAGACGAAGGCTTGCCTAAAGGATGCGTCACTTTTGTTCCATCTCCCGAAAGAAGCATAATGACTGAATTGCTGAAACTGGATGAATATATCGATCTTATAATTCCACGCGGCGGAGAAAGCCTTATAAGGTTTGTTGCCGAAAACAGCCGTATTCCGGTTATAAAACATTATAAAGGCGTGTGCCACATTTTTGTTGATAAAACCGCCGATGAAAAAATTGCTATGGATCTTCTTGCCGACGGCAAACTTTCTCGCCCAGGAGTTTGCAACGCTTTGGAAACTATGCTTGTTCATAAAGACATTGCAGCATCATTTCTGCCTAAAGCAGGAAAATATCTTTCAGAAAATAATGTGGAAATAAGGGGATGCAGCGAAACTCTTAAATTTATTCCGTCAGCCAAAATTGCAACTGAAGATGATTATGCAGCAGAATTTCTTGATCTAATTATCGCTGTTCGAGTTGTGAATAGTTTTGATGAAGCAGTAGATCATATTCAAAAATATGCATCCGACCATACGGAGGTAATTGTTACTAACGATTACAATTCATCGCAAAGATTTATAAGCGAAATTAATTCTTCGGTTGTTCTTGTAAATGCTTCTTCGCGCTTTTCCGACGGCGGACAGTTAGGATTAGGAGCCGAGATTGGTATTTCAACCACAAAGCTGCATGCTTACGGACCAATGGGTATTGAATCGCTTACTACAAAAAAATTTGTTGTTTTTGGCGAAGGTCAATCCCGCCACGGTTATGATGTAAAAATATAAAACAAAAAACCCGGCATTTGCCGGG
>CAYTFZ010000002.1:0-29947 GCA_964437215.1 uncultured Melioribacteraceae bacterium
AAGCATATCCTGATTTTGAAAAAGTATCGAAATAATTTATTTTAACGACGACAATTATAAAATTAAAACAATTGAGGTAAAAAATGAAAAAAGCAAGACTATTCAGCGTGTTTCTTTTAGCAATGTTTGTATCAGTTTATGTTAACGCTCAGGAATTAAGTGTTGGAGCTGACTTTGTAAGCCGTTATATTTGGAGAGGTCTAGAAGCTGGTGACAATTTACCGGCAATTCAGCCATCTATAGAATTAGGATACGAAGGATTTGTTGCTGGAATTTGGGGTAGTTCTCCAATTTCAACAGTTGCTAGTATTGGAAGCGAAATTGATTTCTATCTTGGTTATTCTTATGCTATAGAAAATGGCGGGGATGTTTCTTTAACAGCCACTGATTATTATTTTACAGATGCTGGTAATAAATTCAGCTCATTTGATACTGATGGATCAGGTGCTCATACTGTAGAATTAGCTCTCGGTTATTCAGGTCCTGAAACATTACCGGTTTCTTTAATATTGGCAGTAAACGTTCATAATGATGAAGATAATTCATTGTATGCTCAAGTTGGTTATTCAATTCCAATTAAAGATGTTACACTCGATTTATTTGCAGGTATGACACCAGGTGGAGAAGTTGTAGAATATTATGGCACACAAAACTTTTCAGTTATAAATTTGGGTTTAACTGCTTCAAAAGAAATTAAGGTTACAGAAGATTTTAGTATTCCTGTATTTGGAACTTGGGTTTATAATCCAGATCAGGAAATATCATACTTTGCTTTTGGCGTAAGTTTATAAACACCACATGTACCTCTACTAGTACATAATCATCAAAGGAGAGGCAGGTTTAAATCTGCCTCTCTTTTTTTTAAAGAATTTGATCAGAAATATTTTATTTTTCGTCGTACAAATAAAAAAATAAATATAGTTACAGGAGTATGATGAAAAAAATTGATGCAATCATTCGTCCCCATAAACTTGAAGATGTTCATTCAGCACTTCAGGAAGCAGGTTTTACAGGAATTACCGTTTCAGAAGTAAGAGGTTACGGAAGACAGAAGGGGCATAAAGAAATTTACCGCGGAACTGAATATTTTCTGCAATTTGTACCTAAAGTGAAAATTGAGCTTATTTGTGCTGATTCTATGAAAGATATGGCAATCGACATAATAATTAAACATTCTAAAACTGGTGAACTTGGTGATGGAAAGATTTTTATTAGTTCGATTGACGATGCTGTGCGTATTCGAACAGAAGAAGCAGGCGAACAAGCTCTTTAATACTAAATAAGCTTAATATCCTCGAGAAAGGGATATTTGATTCTTGCATTTGCAACAGTTTCCTTAAGGAGCTCAATTTTTGTTATGCATTCTTCGGAACCGGCTGTAAGGATTTCTTCCGAACGTGGTCCGAAAACAACACTGTTTCCGGAGTAATTATTGAAAGGGTCGTTGCCGGTTCGGTTAACCCCTACAAAATAACAAAGATTTTCCAAAGCTCGGGCGCGCGAAAGAATTTTCCAATGTTCTGTGCGCTGAACTGGCCAGTTTGCGATGTTAATTATTGCATCGCATCTGTTTTTTGCATAAAATCGGAAAAGTTCAGGAAATCTTAAATCGTAACAAACTGATAATCCGATTTTCCAGTCATCAGCTTTTGTAATTACAGGTTCGGAAGAAGATTGATAATATTTTTCTTCCTCTGCAAACGAAAACAAATGAATCTTGCGATAGCGGGCAGCTATCAAACCGTTTCGGTCTATATGAAAAACAGTATTAAAAATATCTTTGCCGTCTTTTTCAATTATTCCGGCAAAAAAATGTTTTTTCCGTTTGCGGGCTTCCGAAATAAAAAATGACAAACCTACTCCGTCTTCTTCTTCTGCAAAAAGTCCTGCATTCATTGTATATCCTGTAAGCGTCATTTCCGGAAAAATAACAATGTCCTCATCGGCTAAATGCTTATCTAACATTTGTTTGATAGTAATTATGTTGTTTTCTTTGTTTTCAAATTCAGGAGAATATTGCACTAACGCTATTTCCATTTTTTACCGAAAAAATTAAATAATGATTTTCAAAATAAGAATTATTAAAAAAATAAATTCTTTTTTATGAAGATTCGTAATATTTTCATAATTTAGCAGATAGTTTGGTACATTTGAGCACTATAAATAAGGTAGAAAATGCTTAATTATATATGGACAGGACTTATTGTTGCGGGAATACTTACTGCATTATTTTATGATATTAATGATGAGATTAAGAACACAAATAAAAATGGAATCGGCATTCCTGTCGAAATAAATTATGATTCTGATAATAACACAATAGCCCTTATTAAAGCAAAAGATTTTAACAGCATTTATGAAGAAAATATAAAGAATGATCTCTTTTTAAAATGCGGACTGATTAAAAATAAAAGTAATAAACCTGTATTTGTAAGAATTATTATAGAAGATGAAACGCCCTCTGTATTCAAAAAGATTGCTGAAGTTTCCGGAGAAAAAAATGATTTCACTGCCGAAATAAAAATGTATTCCGAGTATGAAGGAATAATTAAAGCTAAAATTATTCCTGAAAAAATATCTTTTATAAAGATTAATGCTGTTACAAATGCAGTTATTGAATATGCCAAAACTGCTGTTAATATCTGCCTCGGGTTAATAGGTATAATGGTTCTCTGGCTTGGAATAATGAAAATAGGCGAGGAAGCCGGAATTATAAATATACTGGCAAGAATAATGAAACCTGTTACAAAATTTCTTTTTCCGGAAGTTCCTGCAGAACATCCCGCAATGGGAGCAATGATAATGAATATGGCAGCAAATATGCTGGGACTAGGAAATGCCGCAACCCCTTTCGGACTTAAGGCGATGGAAGAACTCGATTCCTTAAATTCCGAAAAAGGTACGGCAACAAATGCGATGTGTACATTTTTAGCAATTAACACTGCCGGCTTAACATTAATTCCTGCTACTGCAATTGCTATAAGGGCTGCAGCGGGAAGCAGCAATCCCACGATAATTATCGGCACATCTTTGTTTGGAGCAGGCTGCGCAACTGTTACCGGAATTTTAGCAGCAAAACTGTTTGAGAAATTTTCTTCCGGAAAAGGATTCATTGAATCAGTAAAAAAAATAAATTTTAAAAGATTATTAACTTCGGTTATATCTGCAGCAATTGCAGTTTTTTTGATAATATTTTTAATAAAATATTTATTCGAAAATAATTTTGTAAATACAGAAAAACTCAAATCTTTTATAAGTATTGCTTCTGTTTCGGCAATTCCTTTAATAATAATATTTTTTATTGCTTTGGGTGCAGTGAAAAAAGTAAAGGTTTACGAAAAATTTATTGAAGGAGCTAAAGAAGGTTTTAACGTGGCTGTAAAAATAATTCCTTATCTGGTGGGAATGCTGGCAGCAATAGGAATTTTCCGTGCGGGTGGAGGAATGGAGATATTGATAAATATTCTTAAACCGGTTACAGATTTTATCGGGATGCCGGCAGAAGCCTTGCCGATGGCACTTATGCGTCCCTTATCCGGCAGCGGCTCGATGGGAATAATGGCAGAAATTATTTCGGTTCACGGCCCCGATTCATTTCTTGGCGTTCTCGTTTCAACAATTTTCGGAAGCACCGAAACAACATTTTATGTTATTGCTGTTTATTTCGGGGCAGTAAATATTAAACGCATCAGGCATTCCTTGGCAGCTGGAATTCTTGCCGATATTGCCGGAATTATTGGCGCATTATTCATTGTAAAAATGCTGTTCAGTTAATAGATAAAAAAGTCGTTGTAACTTAATTATATTTTGCTGATTATTGATAATTGAAAATTAAACTGAAAACTTGTATTTTCGAAAATTAGGCTATAAATAATCAGATATATCTTAATTGGAAGTATTTATAATTTTTTATTAGGAATAATGAGGTTGTTTTAGTTAAAATTGAGTAAAAATTAAATTCATAGTATTATGAGAATAGGAATACCAAAAGAGACTGCTTTTGAAGAAAAGCGGGTAGGTATAGCGCCGGCTGGGGTTGACCAGCTGGTTAAAGCCGGACATAAAGTCTATATTGAATCAAATACAGGCATTGGCAGTCATTTTTCAAACGAGGAGTATCAAAAAATGGGGGCGCAGCTTGTTTACAGCGCCGAAGAAATATACCAGCGATCCGAAATGATTGTAAAAGTAGCTCCGCCTTCCGAAAATGAAGCCGAAATGTTTGAAGAGGATCAGATACTATTTTCGTTTCTTAACATTTCGCTTAGCAAACAAAAAGTTATGCAGCTTTTTATAAACAAAAGAATTACTTCAATTAATTATGAATTGATTGAGAAAGAAGACCATTTTCCGGTATCACAATCGATGAGCGAAATTGCCGGACAGCTAGCCGTTCAGCTCGGCGAAAATTACCTTAGCAGCGATTTTGAATCGGGCAGAGGAATACTTTTAGGAGGAATTACTGGTGTTGCCCCCGCAGCAATAGTTATTTTAGGAGCCGGAGTTGTAGGACTAAATGCTGCAAAAGCTGCATTAGGAAGAGGAGCACAGGTTATAGTATTAGATAAAGAGCTTTCGCGTTTGCATAGACTGGAAAGTTTAGCCTCGAGTCATTTAACTACGGTTGTTGCCAATCCTTACACAATTTCGCGGGGAGTAAAATTTGCTGATATTCTAATAACTGCTATAAAAGTTCAGGGAGAAAAAGCTCCGCACGTTATTACGGAAGAAATGGTTAAGACGATGAAAAAAGGGACAGTGATTGTAGATGTTTCAATTGACCAGGGCGGAGCTGTGGAAACTAGCAGACCCACAAGTCATTCGCATCCGGTTTTTATAAAGCATGGTGTAATACATTATTGCGTGCCGAATATTCCTTCGTTAGTTTCCAGAACTGCAAGTTACGGACTTACAAATTCGGCATTGGAGTTTATTTTATCGGTTGCAGATAACGGATTGATTAATGCGTTAGATCAAAAAAAAGGTCTTATGAATGCTGTTTTCACTCATAGCGGATATTGTTCCAACAACGCAGTGGCAAGCGTTTTTAATCTTGAATATAAAAAAATCAATATAAGCGCTGAAAATTAAAGGAAAACTATGCCCTTGCAGGAAAATAAAACAAATAAACATTTTAATGCTCCCTGGATGGCAAAATATAACCAAAAAATTACATCTGCCGATGAAGCGCTTAAAATATTAAAATCGGGCGATAAAATTGTTATTCAGCCTGGCTGCGCTGCACCTTTCGAATTGATAGATGCAATGTGCCGCAGGAAAAATGAGCTGGAAAATGTAGAAATATATCACGTGCTTTTAGTAGGCGATCTTCCATATCTTCAACCGGGAATGGAAAAACATTTTAAGCATAAAGCTTTTTTTATAGGAAGCAATGCACGTAAGGCTGTTAATGAAGGCAGGGCAGAATTTGTTCCTATATTCCTTTCGGAAGTTACTCTCTTATTTAAAAGAGGAATTATTCAGGCAGATATTGCCTTTATTCATGTTTCTCCGCCGGATGAACATGGTTTTTGCAGTTACGGTATTGATGTCGGGAATATAAAAACTCCTGCCGAAAAGGCAAAAACAGTAATTGCCCAGGTAAATGATAAAATGCCGCGGGGACTTGGAAACAGTTTCATTCACGTGAACAAAATAGATTATATAATTGAACATAACGCTCCGTTAATGGAACTTCCTCAAGTGGAACCCGGAACATCAAAAAAACTTCTTGAAGTTTACGATAAAATAGGTAAAAACGTCGCTTCGCTTATCGAGGACGGTTCAACTATTCAGATGGGAATAGGGGCAATCCCCGATTCGGTTCTTAAATATCTTAAAGATAAAAACGATTTAGGCATACATACCGAAATGTTTTCGGACGGTATTGTTGAACTTGTTGAAGAAGGAATAATTAACGGGGAAAGAAAAACTTTGCATCCCGGGAAAATTATTGCAGGTTTTTGCTTGGGAACGAAAAAAAGTTACGATTTTATAGATAATAATCCCATAATTGAATTTCATCCGCAGGAATATGTAAATAATCCTTTTATTATTGCGCAAAACAGTAAAATGGTTGCTATAAATTCGGCAATAGAAATTGACCTTACCGGACAAGTTTGCAGCGATTCTATCGGCACAAGATTTTACAGCGGCATCGGCGGACAAGTTGATTTTATTAGAGGCGCATCGCATTCCGAAGGAGGAAAACCGATTATTGCGCTTCCTTCAACAACAAAAGATGGAAAAATATCGAGAATTACAACTGTGTTGAAAGAAGGAGCGGGAGTTGTAACTTCTCGCGGAGATGTGCGGTACGTTGTAACAGAATACGGTGTTGCGCAGCTTTGGGGAAAATCTATTAAGGAACGGGCTGCCGCATTAATTGAAATTGCGCATCCCGGGTTCCGGCAGCAATTAACTGATTTTGCAAAACAAATTTATAAGATATAAGTATGATAGCAGTTATTGGAGATTTACACGGCTGTTTTTACACATTAATTGAACTTTACAATAGTATCAGAAAAAAATATAAGGATATTCCAATTTATTGCGTTGGCGATATTGTAGACAGGGGTAATTTCAGTTGCAACGTTATGGATTTTTTGATCAGCGAAAAAATTCTTTTTACCCCGGGAAACCACGATTATATGTTTTATCATTTCTTTAAAGATCCCACAAGTATTTTTGCCCGAAGCTGGGTTTTTAACGGCAATGAAGCAACTCTTAAATCATATAAAAATCAGGATGAAAAAGTATTCAAACACATCGAAGTTATAAGATCTGCTCCGTTATATTACGATTTGCCCGATTGCTTCATTTCGCATGCAGGTATTTCTATAAAATTTGGTAATATTCTTGGCGGACTTCCTGAAAAAGAATTTTCAAGGAAAATTGAGGATGTGGTTATATCAAATTACAGAGAAGATTCGGGGGTAATGTGGACACGGGATTCTCTGTTAAATATCGGAAAGTTGCAGATTGTAGGGCATACAAAGCAGCTCGAAATAACGTATATCGAAAATTCGGATGCTGTTTACATTGATACAGGTGCATTTGTAGGAAATAAACTAAGCGCTGTAATTGTAGAAAATAACGAGATAGTAGATTCGCTTGAAGCAAAAACAAGCATGTCCGATATTATTTAGGTAAAAATAAATAATCATAATTAAAACATTGAATTTTTTGAAAAAAATGAATAAGTTTTTCGTCATCAAATTTTTAAAGGAGGTTAAATAGATAGTTTTTTACTATAATTGCGATTTATTTATTCACAGGTATTGTTTATTAAAACTCAAGTGAAAAACTTATTACTGCCAAAACTGACAACTCTTACTTTATTAGTTGCCGTTTTACTCTTTTTAATTGCCATCAGAATTTTTCCGAACGAAGGTTTGAAATACGGGCAATCTGATTTTTTCGGATATAGTATTAATTTCCCGGAAGATAGCACCATTGTTCCTGAGAAAAATCTGCCGCAGAAAATCTTTTCCGATTCTGCTTCTGAAGTGCAAAGAATTATAACCGATTCCATCAAGTCTGATAAGGATTTGCCGGATTCAATTTTAAATTCAGGAAAAAATCTTCTTACGGATTCACTTTCTGCAGCTGATACAATAAAAGTTGACCCAATGGCAATAGACTCTTCTGCAAGAATTGAACATTTCCGGCATAAAAGAACTGATTCATATCTTCCAAAAATGTCCGAGCGAAAAACTTCAAGTTTATTTCTTAAGCCAAACCAAAATGTTATTCAGAAAACAGTTACAATTGATTCTACCGGAAACTTTGTTGAAATAAGGCAAAAAGTAGGAAATTACGAAACTAAAGTCCCTTTGAAGATGCCGATTGAACAATACGTGCAGATGAAACTCAGGGAAGAAGAAAGAAGACTTTGGGAAGAGCAGGGTTACGCTTACGAACTTAAATCCGGCAAAAAGGATTTAAGCCAGCTTCTTTCCGAAATAACAAATATTGAAATTCCACTTCCGCAAAATGCTATTCTAAGTATTTTTGGAGAACCTAAGATAAGTCTGCGGATTAATGGTGCGGTAGATATTTATGCCGCTTGGCGAAGTGAAAAAACGGAAGGTTTTACAGCTTCGCTGCTTGGGAATACAAAAAATGAACCTGATTTTAAGCAGACTGTTCAAATAAATGTTTCAGGAAAAATTGGCGATAAACTCGAAATTTCGGCTGATTGGAATACTGAGCGTACTTTTGAATACGAAAATCAGCTTAAAATAAAATATACCGGTTACGATGATGAAATAATTAAAAGCATCGAAGCCGGAAACGTTTCAATGCAGACATCTCCATTAATCGGCGGCAGCGAAGCTTTGTTCGGTGTTAAAGCAGAATTTCAGGTAGGCCCTTTAAGTCTTACAGCGCTTGCTTCGCAGAAAAAAGCCGAAGTAAAAGAAAAAACTGTAAGCGGAGGTTCTTCGAAACAGGATTTTGAAATAGATATGATAGATTACTCTGAAAACCATTATTTTGTTGATTCTGTTTATACGGTAACCGATGAAAACCTCAATCTTTTTAACAGATATTTCGGGTATGCTGAGTTTATTAGACCTCCGGATTATGAAAAATATGAAATTGATAAAATAGAAGTCTGGCGGTCTTCAAAAAATCAAATTGATCAGACAAAGGAATATGCTGCTAATGCAGTTTTAAGGCTTCCTAAATTATCTGTAGTCCAAAATTATAATGCATATAGAGGCGAATTAAAAGCGGACAGCGGTTTGACTGCTCGCAGAAAATTTGCAAAACTTGTTGAAGGAACGGATTATATTGTTCACAGACAAACAGGTTTTATTACTTTTCTAGCAAGCATTCAAAAAGAAGATGTGCTGGCTGTTGCATACAGGACTGTAGGCGGTGTTCAATATGGCGAATTTGAAGCAAATTTCGGTGATGATTCGATAAAAGTTTTCAAACTGATTAAACCCGATAATTTGCAGCCTTCTTATAAAGCTGCGTGGCGGTTGCAGCTTAAAAATATCTACTCGCTTCCTGGGAAAGATATTGAGAAGGAAGGCTTCAGTATAGATTTGAAATACCATAAATCGGGAGAACTTCCGAGCAACATATTGGATAATCATAATTTGCTTCAAGTGTTTGGTCTTGATAAAAGAGATGAAAACGGAGGAGACAATCCTGACCAGAAGTTTGACTTTCTGGAAGGAAGAACAATCTGGGCTAAATCGGGAGATATAATATTCCCCGTTTTAGAGCCGTTCGGCAGAGATTTCCCGAAGGATTTCGGCGAAGATACCAGCAAATATAATTTCCCTGAAATATATACTCAGTTGAAATCTGAAACGCGGCAGAATATTGAAAAAAATAAATTTAAATTGGAAGGGGAATTCACAGGGAAAGCCAACGATACTTACCAAATCGGGTTTAACGTAGTTGAAAATTCGGTTAAAGTAAAACTTAACGGACGCGAACTTTCGCCCGGGTCGGATTACGTTGTAGATTATAATATCGGGCAGGTTAAAATAAGAAATGCCGAAGCTTTGGCACCGGGAGCAAATTTATCGATAAGTTACGAAGAAAACGACCTTTTTTCTCTTGCATCTAAAACTCTTGTGGGGCTAAGAGCGTTATATACTTTTAACAAAGAAACCCAGCTCGGGTTTTCATTACTCAGTCTTAATCAGGAAACACTGAGCGATAAGGTAAGAATAGGAGAAGAACCGATCAGTAATACAATTATGGGCGCTGATTTTAAAACTCTTATAAATATGCCGTTTCTTACAAAAGGGCTCGATAATATTATCTCAACAAATGCTCCTTCTTCGTTATCATTAAGCGGCGAAATAGCTTATATGAACCCTGACCCGAACACAAAGAAAAGTACAGTTGTCAGCGATAAGGAAGCAAGCATTGCTTACATCGACGACTTTGAAGGAGCTAAAAGAACTATTCCTTTAGGAGTAAATTACTCAGGATGGAAAGATATTTCGATACCGGCGCAATTAAGCGGAAATTCCGGAAATCAGACAAACTTCGAAATGATGAGAAGAAAGGCAAAATCCTATTGGTATAATATTCTGCCTTCTTATGTTCGGATTGATGATATATGGGGTGACAGAAGACAAGCCGGCAGGGATGACCAGACAATTACAGTGTTGGATTTTAAGTTCGATCCTAAAAAAAGAGGAACATATAATTTTTATCCTGATCTTTCCGAGGCGGATTCAAACTGGGGCGGGATGATGCGTCCTCTTTCAAGCACTGCTACAAATCTTGTAGATGAAAAAATTGAATATATTGAATTCTGGCTGAAAAACGAAAGCGGTACGGAAAATGCCGAAGTGTATATTGATCTCGGTATGATAAGCGAAGATGTTATTGCAAACAGGAATCTGGATACCGAAGATAAAAATAAGAATGACAGACTTGAAGAAAGTGAAGATACCGGTATAGACGGAATGACAGACGAACAGGAAAGGGTACATTACAACAAAATTTTAAGTGATTTGGGTATAACAAATTTCATACTGGAACCTGACCCTTCGAATGATAATTTTGTTCCGCTGAGCGAAAAAAATTACGAATTTATTAACGGAACCCAGGGAAATGCTCAGGATATTTCAGGTGGCGGAAGAATTCCGGATACAGAAGACTTGAATAGAAATACTACTACTGATTTGTCTGAGAATTTTTTCCGTTATAAAGTTAATCTTTCTACTGTTAACAATCCTTATATAACAGGAGAAGGCGGAGGCAATGGCTGGTATCAATACCGTATTCCTTTAAAAAATGCTATAGATTCAATAGGTTCGCCAAGCCTCACAAATGTTGAAACGTTAAGACTTTGGGTTAAAGGTGCAAGCCAGGAAGTGCATTTAAGATTTGTAGAGTTTAACCTTACAGGAACCCAGTGGGAAAAATTGATAACTAATACAACAACGAAGGATGATACTGTTTTAACAGTTTCAACAATAAGTTACGAGGAAAGCCAGGAGTATTATCTTCCGTCGGGAATTAAAAGAGAAAAGGATAAAACCCAGACTGAAGAAGAAGTTCTTAAAAATGAACAGTCGCTTTTGTTAAAAGTCCGCGAATTAAAAGATGGCGAAAACCGCGAAGCTTTTAAAAAACTTCCCAGACCTTTAGATGTTTTTAATTACAAAAAAATGAAATTATTTGTTCACGGACAAGATACAATAAGCGCCCAATTTGATAAGGACAGAATTATATCGCGTTACAGAAGCGCCAATAATTACAATTCCGAAGTTTATTTCCGTTTTGGAACAGATTCCTCGAACTTTTATGAATACAGAATGCCGTTGCGTGCAGACTGGCAGGAAATTGAAATCGATTTCGAAAAAATTACTGCACTTAAACAGGACAGGTTAGCTGTTACTAAAACCACCTATTTACCTGTTGAAGGTACATTAAATCACTTTTACGGAGTTAAAGGGAACCCCACACTTACCAGAATTGAGTATTTTACTTTCGGTGTTTACAATCCCAAGAATATCGGCACATCCGATCCTGTTTCGGGAGATATTTGGGTAAACGAGCTGAGAGTAATAGGAGCAGATGACACTAAAGGTTATGCTTATACAGGAACTGCCTCATTAAAACTTGCTGATTTGATGGATGTTTCTTTCAATTACAGCGCTCAGGATCCTTATTTTCATAAATTGGCAGACAGATTTGGAACAAGAAACGATTCGAAAAGCTGGAATGCCAATGTTAGTTTTAATGCAACAAAACTTTTACCAACTTCAATGAAAGAAAGCAATGTGCGTATATCTTATTCGCGTTCCGAAAATATAAGCAAACCGCTTTACATTCCTGCTTCGGATATAAATACAAAAAAAGCTGCCGAAATACGAAAACAGAATCTGATTGATAACGGATCTTCGGTAGAAGACGCAGAAGCTGCAGCAGATAAGCTAATTAAAGATTCCGAAACAAAAAATACAAGTTATACATGGTCAATTTCAAATTTAAAGCTTGTTTTCCCATCTAAAGCGTGGTATGTGGAAAATACAATAAACAATCTTACTTTCGGGTTTAATTATAATAATTCGCGGGGAAGAAATCCCACAACTGTTTACAGTAAAAGATGGACTTGGAATGCAAATATTAAGTATGATCTTCAGTTTGGAAGAGAAAACTTTTTTAAACCGGCAGATATTCCTTTGATTGGGGAGTTTTTTAAACTGTTCAACGATTATAAGAATTATAAAGTATATTTTACTCCGCAAACATTTAAAGCCGGCATTTCTGCAAATCGTACTCAATCGAATGCGCTTTTACGTTCGCCGGGTTCCAAACCTTCTCCGTTCAGGGATTTTAAAGCCAGCAGAGATGCCGGATTTACATGGAAATTTACAGAAGGCGGTCTTTTAAATTTATCTTCTAATTACAATGTTACTGTATCATCAACATATAATCATCTTCTTACATATAATATTGGAGAAGAAGCATTCGACCGTTCGGAAAGTGCAATTTGGCGGGATTTGGTTAAATCGGGATTTTTCGGTAAGGATTTAAATTATTCTCAAACTGTCGATTTACGAACAAGTCCTAAAATGCCATCGTTGTGGGGATTTGATAAATATTTTAATTTAGGTTTGGGATATAATGTAAGTTATAGCTGGCAGAATAATATAGCAAGTAAAAATTTAGGACGCTCAGCAGGATATAGGAATACGTATACTGTGAATATGTCTCTAAAACTTAAATCATTGGTTGCTCCTTTATTTGCATCGGACGGCGATAAATCGGGTTCATCTAAAACAAAACCCAAATCCGCTCCGCGAAGACCCGGAACAAATCCGGCAGAAACTCTTGCAGATACTTCAAAAACTGAAGAATTGCTTGTGGAAACCAAGCCGTCATCTTTAACTGCAGCTTTAGGATTTTTAAAAAGTTCTGTAAGATGGCTTCTATTCGATTATGAAAATATTACTGTCGATTATACACAAACAAACAGTTTTTCTGCTTCCGGACTTCTTTCCGAAAAAACAGGATTCGGCAACTTTTGGGGACCTTATAATGCAGGAGGCGGACCTTCGCGCAGCTTTATGTTCGGCTTTTCGAATAACGTAGGACCGCGAGCTGCCAACGGAAACCTCACGAATAATTTTGATCAGACAAACAGAATTAACCTTAAGACCTCAAGACCATTATGGGAGGGAGCTTCTTTAAACATAGATTGGAAAGTGAACTGGGGTATAAATAAAACAGTAAATATAAACACCGACAAAGATGGTGTTGAAAATATTGGGCATACCGTAATTTCCGGAGATTTAGAAAGGTCGTTTTTTTCAATGCCGCCGAGTTTAATGCTATCGGTATTTAAAAGCGGCATTAAAACCGTAAACGAAAAATACGATAGAGAAAATCCGAATAACAGACAAGAAAATCTTTCGAATGCATTTGTCGACGGTTTTGAGAGTTTGCCGCTGTTTTCGAAACTTCCGTTTTTACGAGATGTCGCAAAATACGTTCCTCGTCCTAATTTCTCTTTTTCGTGGAACGGACTTGAAAAATACTCTATATTCAAAGGATTTGCTCAGCGCGTTTCAATAAACTCTTCGTACAACTCATCATATTCCGAAAGATACAGAATAAGTGCAAACGGAGTTAAAGAAATTTCAGACCAGCGTATATCTTACGGATTCAACCCTTTGATTGGTTTAAATCTTACTTTTAATAAGCTTTTCGGAGGAGATTTAACAGGAAGTTTCAGATATATAACAAAAAACAATTTTGTGCTGGGTCAGGCAAATGAAAAAATTAACGAAAATTATAACAGAGATATTAATGTGTCGTTAAACTTTTCTAAATCAGGTTTCGAAATCCCGTTTTTCGGGATATCACTGAAGAATGATTTGACGGTTGCTGTTTCTTACACACGCGGTCAGAATACAACATTTGTTTATGATATGAAAGAATTTCAAGAAGACCCGGAACCTCTTGAAGGAACTGTAAGAACAACTATTGAACCTACTATTAAATATGTTATGAGTTCGCGTGTAACCTTATCAATATTTTATCGCCGATCTTCCGTTACTCCCGAGGGCGCATCATCTACTCCGGGAACAGTTACTAATGAAGCAGGGCTTGAAGTTCATATTTCAATACAATAAAAATCAGGATTTTATGAATAAAAAAAGATTGCTTTGGGTTGACGACGAAATTGAACTTTTACGTTCGCACGTTATTTTTCTTACCGAGAAAGGGTATGAAGTTGATACGGTTACAAACGGACAAGATGCTGTTGAAGAAGTTAAAAGGAAAAATTACGACCTCATTTTTCTTGATGAAATGATGGCAGGTATGGGCGGGCTCGAAACTCTTTCAAAAATCAAAGATATAAATCCGAATATACCTGTTGTAATGGTAACCAAAAACGAAGAAGAAAGCTTGATGAACGATGCCATTGGCAGCAAAATTACAGATTATTTGATTAAACCGGTTCTCCCTTCGCAGATTCTTATGACCTGTAAAAAAATCCTCGATCAGAAAAAAATCTCAGGGGAATATGTAGCGAAAGATTATTTGCAGGATTTTGCTTCGATAAGCAGAATGCTTCTTGAAAATCTGGATTTTAACGACTGGATTGAAATATATCTTAAACTTGTGAACTGGGAAATGGAGCTTGATGCACATCCCGAAGTAGGTTTGCGCCAGACGCTGATTGACCAGAAGAAAGAATGCAACCAGGAGTTCAGTCGGTACGTTGAGGCAAATTACCAGAAATGGCTGAAAAAAGGTTCAACGTCAGATGCGCCTGATTTAACTCCCGATATTCTTGAAAAATATTTATTTGATGAAATCCGTGAAAGCAACGGACCTGTTTTCCTTTTTGTAATTGACTGTCTTCGTTATGATCAATGGCTTATAATGGAAAAACATCTCAAAGACTATTTCAATTTCAGTAAAAATTTCTACTGTTCTATTTTGCCTACAGCAACTCCTTATGCAAGAAATTCTCTTTTCAGCGGATTGTATCCATCCGAAATTGAAAAAATTTTTCCTGGCTTTTGGAAAGGGAACGATGACGATGAAAACAGTATGAACAAATACGAAAAAGAACTATTACAGGAATTGCTTAACAGAAAACGCATAAATCTGAAAACCGATTTGAAGTTTATTAAAATTATCGATCCCGAAGTAGGACGCTCTTTCGAACAAAATATTCATTCGCATAAAAAAACTCATTTTATGTCTGTTGTTGTAAATTTTTTAGATATGGTTGCTCACGGCAGATCGGATTCTGAAATACTTCAGGAAATTTCTCCTGACGAACCGGCTTACAGATCGCTGACAAACAGTTGGTTTATGCATTCGTCTCTTTTTAATACATTTAAAGTAATATCCGGTATGCCGGGAGCAAAAGTATTTATTACTACCGATCATGGAAGTATTCGCGCAATGCGTGCAGCAAAAGTAATTGGCGACCGGGAAGCTTCAACAGGATTGCGTTTTAAATTCGGCAGAAATTTAAAAGTGGATGAAAAACACGCATTATTTATTAAAAATCCCGAAGAATATAAACTGCCTTACAGAGGATTATCCGTAAGTTACATTATTTCCAAAGAGGATTTTTATTTTATTTATCCAACTGAGTACCATAAATTCCAGAATTATTATAAAGATACTTTTCAGCACGGAGGTATTTCGATGGAAGAAATGATTTTACCGGTTATTAAAATGGTGCCAAAAAAACTATGATTGCTGCATCCGAATACATATCTTCTTCCGAAAATGAAACTAAGCTTATTGCCAGCGATATATCCCAAAAATTAAAACCGGGTAATATAGTTGCACTGATAGGGCAGCTTGGCACCGGAAAAACTTTCCTTGTAAAATCAATCTGCGAAAACTGGGAAATAAACGATGTTACAAGTCCCACATTTTCAATAGTTAATCAGTATTCAGGAAAAATAAATGTAAATCATTTCGATTTTTACCGGATAAAAAATTCAGAGGAACTATGCAATATTGGGTTTGAAGAATATTTTATGTCTGGCAATACCATTACATTTATTGAATGGGCTGATATGTTTCCCGAAATTTTACCTAAAGATATTATAAAAATTAAAATTACGTACTTAGAAAATAATAAAAGAAAAATTACAATTGACTAAATTAAAAACACCTATTTTAGCAATCGAATCGTCGCAGGAGTTGTGCAGCGCAGCGATTTTTTTTAGCGAAAACCATTATGCCGAAAAAAATACTCTTCAAAAACACGTTCATTCCGAAAAATTGCCATTATTCATAAATAGTCTTGTTGAAGATGCAAAAATCGGAATAAAAGATTTATCGTGTATTGCAGTTTCTTCTGGTCCTGGTTCGTTTACCGGATTAAGAATAGGTTTTTCTTTAGCAAAAGGAATTGCTTGCGGCGCATCAATCCCGATTGTTCCGGTACCATCTTTTTATTCATTTGCTTTTCAGATTTGTACATTTCTGCCCGATGGAGTAAAATTTGTAATTGCAAACAAGGTAAGCCGCGACGAATTGTATTATCAAAAATTTATATCTTCTTCAGGAACTTACAGACAAATTACAGATGTTCAAATAACCAGCAATAAAGATTTCCCTGAAATTATTGAAAAAAGTGAAATGATTTACGGAAACTGCGATTTTGAAGGTTCAATTAAAATATCTTCATCTAGTGCTTTTTTTACCGCAAAATGGGCTTATATATTTGGTAAGGATTTGTTAAGTTTACAATATGATTATTTGGAACCGTATTATTTAAAAAATTTTAATCCGAAGGTATGATTATGAAAAAAATAATTTTAATCTTTTTAGCTTTTATTTCTGCAGTTGCAGCTCAGTTAAACGGACCAAAAATTTCTTTTAACGAAGAGTTTTTTGATTTTAAAGATGTAGTTGAAGGTGAAAATGTTTCGCACGATTTTATAGTTACAAATACGGGAAATGAAAAACTTATTATTCAAAGCGTTAAAGCGAGCTGCGGATGCACAGCCGTAAAACCGGAAAAGAATGAACTTGCGCCTAATGAAACAACTAAAATAAAAGTAATTTATTCAACAAGAGGCCGGGTTGGCAAAGCAGAAAAATATGTTTATGTTAAATCGAATGATCCCGAAAATTCGGAAGTCCGTTTAAAATTTGCTGCCAATGTTTTGGAAAAAGAAATAACCGGGGCAGCAATATTTTTAAGCAGAAGATTGTTCAGCGTAAACGAAGTTACCGAAGGTCAGAAACTTAATTACGAAGTTGTAGTAACCAACAGAGGCAAAAAAGCATTAAATATCAGTAAGATTAACCCTACTTCTGATAAAATTACTGCAAAAATAGATAAACAAATTATTCAGCCCGAAGAAAGCGCTTTGCTTAAAATTGAGTTTAAAACAAAAGGACTTTCGGGAAAAATAACAGAAAGAGTAAAAATATTTTCGGATGCTGAAAATGCTGAAGAAGAAACAATTGCAATAACCGGTGAAATTATAAAGCGGAAAAAATAATGGGCTGGTTTAAGCGCACAAAAAAAAATATTTCGGATGAAAGCCTAAAAAGGAATATTCCCGACGGGCAATGGGTAAAATGTGTTGATTGCGATGAAATAATGCATAAAAAGCAATTCGAGCTTAATTTATGGGTGTGCGTAAAATGCGGAAGCCATTTCAGAATAGGCAGCGACGAATACATCTCTTTTCTGCTTGACAAAAATTCTTTCAGCGAAATGGATAAAAAGATGATTTCAGCTGATCCTCTTGATTTTGCCGATACACAAAAGTATTCCGACAGGATTAAAAGTTCCATCAAAAAAACAAAATTAAATGATGCTGTAAAAACCGGAACAGGCAAAATTGATGGAAAGAAAATTGCAATAGCAGTTATGGATTTTAAATTTATCGGCGGAAGTATGGGATCTGTTGTGGGAGAAAAAATAGCACGCGCTGCCGATAAAGCTTATAAAGATAAAATCCCGTTGATAATTATATCTTCCAGCGGCGGGGCCAGAATGATGGAAGGAGCTTTTTCGCTTATGCAGATGGCAAAAACCAGTTCGCGTCTTGCCAGACTTGCAGATGCAGGAATCCCTTATATATCAGTGTTAACCGATCCGACAACCGGTGGAATTACCGCCAGCTATGCTATGCTTGGTGATGTAAATATAGCAGAACCAAATGCTTTGATAGGTTTTGCCGGACCGCGCGTTATAAAAGAAACTATCGGGCGCGATTTGCCTGCCGGATTTCAGAAATCTGAATTTCTAGTTGAAAAAGGATTTATCGATTTTGTAGTTAACCGCAAAGACTTAAAAAATAAAATATCATTGCTTCTCGAATATCTGACCTGAAAATTATGAAAAATAAAATTAAAATTATTGAAACCTGCGCTCAAATGCGCGAATATTCACTCCATTTAAAAACTGAAAATAAAACAATCGGGTTTGTTCCTACAATGGGATATTTGCATGAAGGGCATTTATCGCTGGTTGATGCAGCTTCCAAAAATTGCGATGCTGTTGTTGTATCAATTTTTGTAAATCCGACTCAGTTTGGGAAAAATGAGGATTTTAGTAAATATCCCAGAAACTTTGAACAAGATATTGAGCTTTTATCACAAAAAAAAGTGGATGCGGTATTTTTTCCATCTGCCCAAGAAATTTATCCCAAAAATTACCAGACTTATATTGAAGTTGAAGAAATTACAAAAAAACAGGAAGGCGAATTCAGACCTGAGCATTTTAAGGGAGTAACTACAATAGTATCCATTTTATTTAATTGCGTTAAACCGGATGTTGCCGTTTTCGGCAGGAAAGACGCTCAGCAGGCAGCAGTTATTAAAAGGATGACGGATGATTTGCAATTTGGAATAAATATAATTATCGCACCTATTGTTCGCGAAAAAGACGGATTGGCAATGAGTTCGCGCAATGTCTATTTATCGGATAAAGAAAGAAAAGATGCATTGGTGTTAAGAAAATCACTCGATTCAGCCGTTAAGATGATTGAATCGGGTGAAAGGAACACTAAAAAAATTATTTCGGGAATGAAAGGTTTGTACAGCGAAGTTGGTTCTGCAGAACTTCAGTATATCCGAATTGTTGAAGAAAAGAGTTTCCAGGAAATTGAAATTCTTGAAAAAGGGAATTCTTACTATATTTTAATAGCTTGTAAAATAGGGGCAACACGTCTGATTGATAATGAACTGATCGGGTTGTAATTTATTCTCTTAAAATCAATAAAAGTCCTGCAAGAATAATACATACAGCAATCAGTCTTTTTATTAATTGAGTTTCTTTAAATATTTTTCCGCCGATAAGCGTTGCCCATAAAACCGATGTCCGTTTTACAGATAAAACCAAAGCGACCGATGCCATATTTACAGCAAACACTTGTGTAAATCTGTATCCGATAGTTAAAATAGAAATAAGCGAAATCCATCCGGCATCGTATAAGATTGGTTTCGAAAAATTTATTCCATTGCTATTTGATTTTAATAAAAAGACAGCTCCAAAAAGCAGCGCAAACCATAAATGCTGAATTCCGGTTAGAGCAACGGGAGTAAGGTTTAGTTTTATCATTAAGACTTTATCGAGGATTGATGAAACTGTAAAAAGCAGCAATGCCAAAAGAATTATCTTATGAACTTTAGAAGTAAGAAATAAACTTAAAGGTGTGGAAAAATCCTTTAAGTTTTTACTCTCAAGGATGTAGGTCCCGGCTGTAAGCAAAACCAATCCGGCTATTTCGGAAATAGCAAGAGATTCGCCCAGTAAAAAGAATGCAAAAAAAGCAACAAAGCCTGGTGTTAAAGCAAGCAAGGGAAGAGCTCTGCTTATTTCCAAATTCTTTAAAGCAGTCATTACGCATAAAAAAGCGCCAACTCCCAAAACAGATTTAATAAAAAGGATAATCATATTTACAGAATTAATTGTTCCGTAATCGATAAAAAAGAAAAACGGAACTGAAAAGAGAAGATTTGCAACAGAAAGCAGAAACGAAAATTCAAGAGGATTTCTTTTAATTAGAACTTTTTTTTGCGTAATGGCTGCAAAAGCTGAAAGAAAAGAAGATAAAAGTGCTATTGAAAACCAGAGCATTTATTTACCAGGTTAAGTTTATCTTAAAGTAAAAATTCCTTCCGGGTTCGCTTTTAACTATTCCGCGGCTTGTTGTAAGATGATCGCGGTATTCGCGGTTAAAAATGTTTTCGATGCCTGCCGAAAAAAGACAATTTACTAATCCGAAGTTAAATTTACCGGAGGTTAAATACAAGTTGTAATATGCGTAACCTTTTGAAAAAATTTCACCTGGAGCAGTTTTATACTGGCTGTGGATAAATGATCCCGAAAAATCAATTTCAACTTCAGGGAAAATATCCGATCGGATTCCGGTAACAGCCCTTAAAGGAGGTATTTGAGGCAGATTAGATTTGTCTTTAACATTTTCGCCTCTTACAAATGATGAGTTTCCGTAAATTGTAAATTTATCAGAAATTTGTGCCGAAAAGTCGAAATCGTAGCCATATAAAAAAGCTTTGCCGATATTTACTTTTACAAAAGCGTTTCTGCCTTCGAATACCGCTGGATTTTCACTTACAAGATTTCGGAGATAATTTGCAAAAATACTGCCGTTAAAATTTAAATTATTATTTTTAAGCCTGATTCCAAAATCAAAAAAATTCCCTGTTTCGGGTTTTAGATACGGATTGCCCAAGCGAAGAATGTTTCCTAAATCGATATATTGAAACCTTTCTTCGAGCGAAGGAGACCTGAAAGAGCGTGAAACATTAGCTGAAAATACAACATTATCGGAGGCAGACCACAAAATGCCAAGGTTGTAAACGTACGAATCGTTAATTGAACTGCTGCTGCTCCAAAGCTTGGTTTGTCCTGGAGGATTATAATTTATAATTCCGTTATTAATTTCATATAAAGGGCTGCTCACTTCATTATTTTTTATTTTTATCAGGTCGTATCTTCCGCCTATTATTATCCGCAGGTTTTTATCTGTTACTTTAATTTCATCCTGGAAAAATATTCCGGCATTCGAGTAAACAGCATCGGGCAAAGGTTTTTCGGAAATAGTTTTATAAATAGTATTGTTAATTTCGCCCGTTGCTGGATTGATAAAATCAATTTTTTGTTCTCGTGTTCTTCTCCCGTTATATTTCCGTTGCCAAAGATCAATTCCTGCAATAAAATAATGAGACTGTTTATCAGTCAGATTTATCTGTGCCTGCAAACCGTTGGTATTATGTTCTGCCGAAGGATTTATACTTAACACGCTCACTCGTCTTACCGGCTGTCCGGGAATAATTTGAACAATGTTTGGAATATTTTCAACATCTCTTAAAATAAACTGATTGAAATATTTCACTGAAAATCTGCTAAAATAATCGCTGATATTGTTTATTTGATAAGAAATAGAAAACAGTCGGCGTAACTCCACCGGGTAGCGGACAGAAGCATTATCCGGAAAAACTCCGTATGCTCCGGGAATACCAACATCTTCGGCTTTAAATTGCTGGAAATTAAAACTTATTTCGTTATTTTGAAAAGGAATAAATGATACAGCCGTATTAAAGCTGTAATCTGTAAATTGACTGTTTTTGAGCACAGAAGACGGGGTTTTTGTATTTCCGGCTTTTCTGAATGACGCACTTAATTTTGCCCGAAAAAAATCGTTTCCCGAAAAGAGCGATATATAGTTTGAAAGATTATTGTTAACCGAGTTGAAAGAGCTGACGGTGCTTCCGTTGATATAAAATTTATCTTTATAGTCTGCTGTTTTTGTAATGGTGTTTATCATTCCGCCTGTGGCTCCGCTGCCGTAAAGATAAGATGCAGCGCCCTTAATAACTTCAATCCTTTCGATATCCGAAATATCAATCATCGATAACCTTGCACTTAAATCTGTGGCAGTCTCAATACGGTTGCCGTCAATCATTGTAACAATGTTCGATCGGCTTAATCCTCTTATATTAAGTTCGGTACCCCAATTACCGTCACGGATAAGAGCCAATCCCGGTTCGTTTTTTAATAATTCGGATACGGTTGCAGCCGGATTTTTTGTAATGTCAGATTCGGTAATTATGCTGGATGAGTATGTTAAATCTTCTTTTTTTTGTTCAAATTTACCCGAAGTTACAATAACATCTTTAAGACTGATTGTTTTGGGGGATAAATAAATAGTTAAAACAGTATCCGAATAAATTTCAACACTTAAAGAATCGGGTTTATAATTTATATGTGATAAATGTAATTTTAAGAAACCTGATTTGATATTTCGAAAATAAAAATATCCTGATGCATCGCTTGTGGAATTCTTTCCGCCGGGTTCGGAAATGTTTACGTTTTGGATGCGTTCTTTTGTTTTCGAATCAATAATAATCCCTTTTACCGTAAACTGTGCATTGCTTGAAACTGAAAGCAAAACAAAAAAAAATATAACAGACTTTTTCATATATTTCTCAGTAAAATATATTATCATTATCAAGTTATTAAATAAAAGAAGAAAAATAAATATCCAAAAGTATTTATTATAAAAATATGAGCTAAAAAATTAACTGTATGAATATTCAGATGGTTTCATTAAATTTCAAAAGATTGTTTTATCTTTTAATAACAGCAGTATCTTATTTAAAATGAATTTTTTCAAAAATATAAGAACCTTTAACGGCGGAATTCATCCGCACGAAGAAAAACAAATCACAAAAGACCTGCCTTTAGAAACAATGCCAGATCCCGAGATTATAGTGCTCCCGACTGTTCAACACATAGGAAGACCTGCTAAAATTATAGCCGAAAAAGGAAAAATTGTATCTGCCGGCGAAGTTATAGCCGAAGCTGACGGTTATATTTCGTCGCCGGTATTAAGCTCTGTTTCCGGTAAAGTTGAAAAAATAGGAATGAATTCAACTGTAAGCGGATTTCAAAAAGAATGCATTTTTATATCGAAATCGGATAACGGTGAAATTCGTAAATTTGAGCCTATAAATCCCGAGATCGCATCGCCTGAGGAACTTCGCAACAGAATTAAACTTGCCGGAATTGTAGGACAGGGAGGTGCAGCTTTTCCCACTTTTGTAAAATTGAGTCCGCCTGCAACAAAAAAAATTGAATACTTAATTATTAACGGCTGCGAGTGCGAGCCTTATTTAACCCGCGATTACAGACTTATGCTTGAAAGACCGGCTGATATTATTGCCGGTTTGAAAATATCGATGAAAGCTTCCGGTGCAGAAACCGGGATTATTGGAATTGAAGAAAACAAACCGGAAGCAATAAGAATTCTAAGCGAATTAGTTAAAAATGAAAATGGAATATTTGTTGAGTCAGTAAAAACAAAATATCCGCAGGGCGCCGAAAAAATGCTTATTAAGGCAGTTACCGGAAGAGAAGTTCCTCCGGGCAAGCTTCCTGTTGAGGTAGGCGCGATTATTCAAAATGTAGGGACATCTGTAGAGGTTTATGAAGCTGTTGTTAAAGGAATTCCTCCTTTGTACACCTGGTTAACGGTTTCTGGCAAAGGGATAAAGAATCCAAAAAATCTAAAAGTGAAAATAGGAACACCTTTAGAACAAGTGATAAATTTTTGCGGCGGACTTACGCAGGATGCTGTTAAAATAATTGCCGGTGGTCCAATGATGGGCGTGGGGCAGTATGAATTGTCTGCTCCTGTTATGAAAGCAACTTCCGGAATAATAGTACTTACTGAAAATGAAATCCATTTGCATCAAGAAACAAACTGTCTGCGTTGCGGGAAATGTATTCAGGTTTGTCCGATGAATCTGCTTCCTACCCGTTTGGCAAAACTTTCGCAGCTGGGAAGAATTGAGGAAGCAGAAAGTTTAGGAATTAACAGTTGTATGGAGTGCGGTTCCTGCGTATACGGATGCCCGGCTAACATTCCTTTAGTCCAGTGGATAAGAATTGGTAAAAAAAGTCTGCTTAAACTAAACCAGCAGAAAAAAACTGTTTAAATAGGAAAATTTTAAGAATGACGGAAATTATTGAAAAGAAACAGCTTAAGCTTAAATTAACCAGTTCGCCGCATATTCATTCCGATTTATCTTCAAAAAAAGCAATGTTTTATGTTATAATAGCATTACTGCCTTGTATTATATCTTCGTTGTTTTTTTTTGGAGCAAGACAGTTTTTGATAATTTTAACGAGTGTTCTTTTTGCTGCCGGTGCAGAATTTACAGTAAGAAAAATTAGAAAGCAGGAATCAACATTATCAGATGGAAGTGCATTTTTAACAGGACTTTTACTTGCTCTGATACTTCCGCCGGATTTTTCACTTAGTTCAACAGCAATTGGATCGGTAGTTTCTATTGTAATTGGAAAAGAAGTTTTTGGCGGACTTGGCTGCAACATTTTTAATCCTGCTTTGGTGGGGAGGGCTTTTCTTCAGGCTGCATTTCCTGTCCCTATGACAACTTGGGTTAATACAGAATTATCAGTCGATGCATTGTCCGCTGCAACCCCTCTTTCAGCCTATAAATTTGATAAAATTATTGCAGGTGCTTTCCCAATGTTTTTAGGAAATACCGGCGGCTCGCTCGGCGAAACATCGGCAATTGCTATTCTTGCCGGAGGAATATTTTTAGTTTTTATGAAGATTGTTAATTGGAGAATCCCATTTTCAATTATTATGGGCAGTTTGGTTTTTTCCGGCATATTTTATTTGATGGGAAAAACACCAGATCCATTATTTCATATTCTTGCCGGCGGACTTTTATTCGGTTCGTTTTTTATGGCAACCGATTGGGTTACCTCGCCGCTGACTGAAAAAGGAATGTGGATTTATGGTGTTGGGATTGCCTTTTTAGTTATTATTATCCGTGTTTTCGGGGGACTTCCCGAAGGAGTAATGTATTCGATTCTGCTGATGAATGCTTTTGTCCCTTTGATAAATAAGTTTACAATCCCTGTTATTTTTGGAGGAAAAAATGAATAATTCAATTAAAATGATTTTTACTTTAACACTTATTGGTGTTATCTCAGGAGGACTGTTATTTGCTGTAAACAAATGGTCGGAAGGCTATATACGCGAACATAGCGACAATTCAACAAAGGATGCAATATTCCAAGTTATTCCGGGTGCTTCCGATTATAAAATAAAAACATCGGGAAAATTGGAATATTTTGAAGTCTTTGATAATAAAAACAAACTTGCCGGTTATGCTCTTCCTTGTGAAGGGAATGGCTTTCAGGGGAAAATTAGATTAATGGCCGGGTTATCTCCTAATCTTGAAAAGGTTACAGGAATAAAAATACTGGAACAAACAGAAACACCCGGTTTAGGAAGTAAAATAACTGAAAATGGTTTTACAGGACAATTTATCGGTCTGGGGGTTCAACCAAAAATTGATTATGTTAAAGGAAAACCTGCTGAAAAACCAAATGAAATTCAAGCAATAACAGGAGCAACAATTTCTTCTAAAAGTGTTGTGAAAATTTTAAATGAAGGAATAAAAAAACTGCAGGAAATTGTTAAAGAGGAAAATTAAGTGGATAGAATATCATATTGGCGCGAATTTGTTAAAGGAATTCTTGATCAAAATCCTACTTTCAGACAGTTATTAGGAACTTGTCCTACCCTGGCTGTTACAGTAAGTGCTGTTAACGGAATTGCCATGGCTTTAGCAACAACATTTGTGTTGGTTTTTTCCAGTGTGATAATTTCAATGATTCGGAAACTGATTCCTTCGCAAGTGCGCATTGCTTCGTATATAGTAATTATTGCTTCATTTGTTACAATTGTCGATCTTGTTATGAAAGCGCGATTTCCGGAATTAAGTAAAGAGCTGGGGCCATATATTCCGCTTATAGTTGTTAACTGCATAATCCTAGGAAGGGCAGAAGCGTTTTCATCAAAAAATACTGTATTCCGTTCATTTTTAGATGCTTTAGGAAATGGAACGGGATTCTTACTGGCATTAACACTTATCGGTTCAATAAGGGAATTAATTGGTTCGGGGAAGATTTTCAATTTCGGAATCTTACCTGCAGGATTTAATCCCTGGCTTGTTATGATATTACCGGCCGGAGCTTTTATAACTTACGGACTTTTACTGGCTTCAATCAATCAAATTTCAATCCGGAAAAAACGAATTAAGAAAGAAGAAATGGTTGAAAAAATAATGGGTAAAAAAAAGGAAAGTATTTTACTTTCGGAGGTGGCATCTTAAATGGAAGTGATTCTGATATTTATTTCGGCTGCCATTATAAATAATTTCGTTCTTTCCTATTTTTTAGGGATATGTCCTTTTATTGGAGTTTCAAACAAAATATCATCTGCGTTTTCGATGGGAATTGCTACTACTTTTGTTTTAACAGTTACTGCAATTGTATCCTGGCTTATATATTTTATGATTTTGCTTCCGTTCAAGCTCGAATTTTTACAGTATGTAGCTTTTATTCTTGTAATTGCTTCGCTTGTTCAATTGGTTGAAATGGTTATAAAAAAAGTTAGCCAGCCTTTATACAGAGCATTAGGCATATTTTTGCCTCTTATTACTACAAACTGCGCAATCTTAGGATTGGCGCTTTTTATAGTATTAAGGAATTATTCTTTTATCGAAAGTATCTTTTTCGGATTAGGAGCCGGCACTGGTTTTACGATTGCAATTACAATAATGGCTGGAATTAGAGAAGAATTAGAACTTTCTAACGTGCCTGATGCTTTCAAAGGTGCGCCAATTACTTTAATTGTTGCCGGAATTTTGGCGCTTGCCTTTATGGGATTTTCGGGACTTTTATAATTTACGAGGTACTTTTTTTGGAAACTGGATTAATAATAGCAATTGCAACAATGGGTGGACTAGGGTTATTATTTGCCGGAGGTCTTGCTTTTGCAGATAAAAAATTGCGGGTAACAGAAAATCCTTTGATAGGAAAAGTTTTTGAGGTTTTGCCGGGAGCAAACTGCGGAGGTTGCGGAAAAGCCGGATGTTACGATTTTGCTGTAAATGTTGTTGAAGGGAAAGCTAAAATTAATGGTTGTCCCGTTGGAGGAAACGAAACCGCAGAAAAAATTGCACAAATACTTGGTGTTGAAAAAGGTGTATCCGAAAAAATGTTGCCCCGTGTTTTATGCCGAGGAGGAAATAAAGAAGCTGTTAAGAAAATGACAGAATATTTGGGCCCGGTAAGCTGCGAAGCAGTTACGATAATTTCGGGCGGCGATAAACTGTGTGCTTACGGCTGCGTTGGCGGCGGAGATTGTATTAATGCCTGTCCGTTTGATGCTATGTTTATGAATGATAACGGAATGCCTGAAATATTAGAAGAACTCTGTACCGGCTGCGGTATTTGTGCAAAAGTCTGCCCGCGCAATGTTATTGAAATGCATCCTGCAAGCAGAACAGTATTTGTTTATTGCAAAAATGAAGATGACCCGAAGACTGCAAAAGAAGTTTGTTCTGCAGCTTGCATAGGCTGCGGAATATGTGCCAGAAAATCTGAGGGAGGTATCGAGATGAGGGGATATTTGCCGGTTATTAATTACGATAAGCTGGATGAAGGATTAATTCCTTTTGATAAATGCAGGACTGGTGCCATAGTAAATTTAAAAAAGTTAAGCTGAATTTATGCTTAACGAACAATTAGCTGAAAAAGGACACGTGTTAGAAAAATCCGGCGAAAAAATACGTATCCAAATTAATTCAAACGTAAGTTGCGAAGATTGCAGCGCAAAAATATTATGTAATCCTTCAGAAATAAAAAAAATTATTGAAGTGCGTTCCAATAAAAATTTTAATGAAGGCGATGAAGTTAAAATTTCTGTAAAGGGTTCACAAATAGTATTGTTTTCCTTGCTTTATTACGGCATCCCTCTTGTATTGCTAATTACCGGAATAATTATTTCGGATTGTTTTATTAAAAACTCATATTACAAAGAACTGTTATCTTTCTTCTCGGGATTAATACCTACCATAATATATTACACAATTTTATATATTATTGTCCGCAAAAATAATCGTAAAAACTACTGCATAGATATATCTAAAACCAATTAAAACAAATTTGGAATTTTGTGATTTGCTACAACGCAAATCAGAAAAGTTTATACCATATTTAAATAAGTGGAAAAAAAATTTTCGTAAATTGCTGTTTATGTTGTGAAGTTAAATATATTCTGATATTTTTACCCACAAGATTTTAAATAATATATAAATATCCGATATTGGTTTTGGAGTTGCCCTTTGAATTATAACGGTTTCGCTGATGTTCATTCAAATAATTCTAACGAATTCTTTAAATCCATAGTTGAAATTACGGATATAGGAATTAGCGTTGTTGATAAAAAAGGAATATTTGTTTATGTAAACCAAGCTTACTGTAATTTATATGATCTTGAAATTAATCAGTTGAAAGGCAAGTCAATTTCAGAAGTTATTCCTTTCGATAAAGTCCAATCGTCGTACGATCAATTAAATGAAATTCTTACAACCGGTGTTTCGGTTGATGGTGAAACCCGATTCTGCAAAAAAGACGGTTCGGAAATTTATCTTAAAGTTGTAAAGAAAAGAATTCAAGCATCGGATGGCGATTTTTACAGATTAACAACTATTACTGATATTACTGAATTTAAGCGTAATGAAGTTATACAATCCGTACTTCTGGAGATTTCCCACCAGTCAGGTCTATCGCAAAATACTTTTGAAATATATAACAATATTTGCGAAACATTAAACGAAATTATACCGGCAGACAGCTTTTATATTGGACTAATAAATGAAGCGACAGGCAAATTTTCTTATATCGAAAAAAATCATTCGGGTGAACTGTTTTCACAATACGATAATCTTCAATTTGAAAGTCTTCTTAAATTTGTGCTCAATACAGGTATGTCGCTGCTTGTAAATAAAGAAAAAATTATAAAATTATCTGCTCTCGGAAAAATTGATAATATTAATAGTGTACCTGAAGTTTGGATAGGTGTTCCTTTATACATCAAAGAAAAAATAATCGGGATAATTGCTTTATTTAGTTTTTCGGAGAAGAACAATTTTTCCGAACAAACAAAAGAAATTCTCGAATTTGTTGCTGAACAGATTGCCCACGTTATTGAAAGAAGAAGAATTCAGGATGAATTGATTAAAGCAAAAAACAAAGCTGAAGAATCGGATAGATTGAAATCGGAATTCTTAACCCAGATTTCTCACGAAATTCGCACACCTATTAACTCCATTTTAAGTTTTTCGGAATTACTTAAAAATGACTTAAAACCTCACGTTACCGATGAACTTAACGATTCCTTCCTGATGATAGAAAGAGGCGGCAAAAGGCTTATCAGAACGATTGATATGATTTTAAATATGTCGCAGATACATAATTACGAAAAATATCTTGAGTTCAAAAAATGCAATCTGCAACACGACATCCTTATCCCAATTATTGCTCAATTCCAGAATCTTGCTCAAATTAAAGGTATTAAGCTTGATTTTTACAGCGAAATTGAAAATTCCGACATTTTATGCGATTACTATTCTGTAAACCAGATATTCTTAAACCTTATTGAAAATGCAATTAAGTTTACGGATTACGGCGGGGTTGCTTGCAAACTCTATTCCCTCAATTTGAATAAACTTGTTGTTGAAATTGAAGATACAGGCATCGGAATATCGGAAGAATATATTCCTAAATTATTTTCTGTATTTTTACAGGAGGAAAGGGGCTATACCAGAAAATATGATGGCAACGGACTTGGTTTGGCGCTGGTGAAAAAGTTTGCTGACTTAAATGAAGCAGAAATTGAAGTAAAAAGCCAAAAAGGCAAAGGAACAACATTTTTCGTAATATTTAAAAATTGTCTTGTCCCTCAGTACTCATCAAAAAATTAAAAAGACTTAAAAAATTAAACTTCCAGACAAAAAGTAAACCTTTACAAAGTGGAATAATTTTTCAATCTTTATTTGTGAAATAAATGCAATTTTGCAAATTGTTATAAGCAGATAATGAAAAAAA
>CAYTFZ010000002.1:30047-35976 GCA_964437215.1 uncultured Melioribacteraceae bacterium
TATTTGTGAAATAAATGCAATTTTGCAAATTGTTATAAGCAGATAATGAAAAAAAATATATACTACTTTCTCTTCCTATTAAATTCCTTTGTGTTTAGTTGTATATATTTGAAAGGGCAATCATATCTTGTTCATAAATATCTTAAAGAAGACGGGCTTCCAAGTAACATTGTCTTTGATGTCTGCCAGGATAAAAATGCAAATATGTGGTTTTCAACAAAATCGGGCATAACAAGATATGATGGTACAGAATGGACTTATTTCAAGCAGAATAACCCCTCAGCAAAAAAAGAATATAAATTTATTTCCAAAGATAGCGATGGCAATATCTGGGCAATTTCCGATAACAGCGGGCTTGCTATTTCAGAATTCGACGGAAATTCTTGGAGCGAAATATTTGTTTCCGATGCTGTTGAGTTTCATACCGGAATTATAACCTCCTTTATATTATTAGAAAAAAATGGAAAAAAACTGCCTCTTTATGCTTCGGATGCCGGCGGTTTGTTTATCCTTTACAATAAAGAACTTAATTCGGTACAAAAACTTTCGAAACAGAGAATAAATTCGTTAAAAATATTCAATAGTGTATGTTATATTGTTACCGATAAACTTGTATATACAACTTCTGACGGTCAGAAATTTCCGGTTTTAAATCTATCTCAAAAGCTGCCTGCAAATTTTAGCATTAAAGATATTAGTGTTGATAAGAGCGGTAAAATATACTTTTTAGGTGATGGTGAAATTGCCGAAATTACAGATACAAAAATGTTAGTACATAAATTGGGTTATTCTCCCGAAAAAATATTTATAGATGATTATTACGGTTCGCTTGTACTTGGCGGCAGCGGTGTTATTCTTCTGTGGGATAAAATAAGTAAAAACTCGAAAAGAATAAGCAGCGAAAACGGATTATCGGCAGACGGAGCAAATGAAGTTTTTGCAGATATGGAAAAAAACCTGTGGATTGCCGGAAATAAAGGGGTAAACAAAATAGCAGGGTTCCGTTTCAGCAATTACACGCAGACTCAAGATCTGCTTAATGATAAAGTTTCTTCCCTGATCAGTTTTGAAGGAGAAATATTTGCAGGACATCCCGAAGGAATTTCGATACTGCAAGGATTGCAGATTTCGAACATAAAATTTCCTATAACTAACCGGCGTATCAGTAAAAGTTCGGAATATACTAATTTATATAAAACTTCAAACGGAATAATTGTATCGTCTTCGGCATACGGTTTCGGGTATCTGAAGAATGATAAAATACAATGGATTAACACGTCATCACACAAGAATGAAAAAGCCGTTGCAGTTTCGGAGGATAATTCCGGAAAAATTTACTGTGTTACCGATGCTTCGCTTTACGAAATGAACGGGTTTAATCTTATAAAAATTCCTTTTCCCGAAAATTTTGATGGAATTAAAATAAATAATATAACAGCAGATAGAGGTAATATTTATATTGCCACAAACGGCGATGGTATTATTTGTTTTAACAAAGATAATAAATGGCAGCAGATATTTTCGAAAGATGTCTATTCCAACAATATTGTTTATACAGTAGTTGTTATTGGTAATATTTTATTTGCAGGCACGGCTGAAGGGATAGCTTCAATTCAGGGAAATGATTTGCAAAGTTTCGAAATCGGCGGGAAAAATTTACAGGAAGCTGTTTATGCTCTTTTCCCAGATAAAAATAATACATTATGGATTGGTACCGGCTCGGGAGTATATAAATATAATGGGACAAAAATGATGAATTATGGTCCCAGACAAGGGCTTGCAGGTTTGGAAATAGGTGTAAATTCAATTATTCAGAACAGCGAAAATATTCTTATCGGTACCGATAACGGACTTTCGGTTTATAGCTCGGAATTTGATTATAATAATTTTTTAGGACCAATTGTAAGTATTGAATCTGTTGAAGCCGGAGGAAAACGAATAAGCGTTTTCGAAAATAACTCTGTTTCATTCAGCAATAATAATTTGATATTTAAAATAAATGTTGGCTCTTTTATTGACGAAAAGCTGAACCGGTACTCAGTGAAACTTGACGGATACGATAACAAATGGATTGAAAATATTCCCGCAAATCAGAAATTACTGCAATATTCCAATCTTCCTCCTGGTAAATATAAATTGCTGGTTAAGGCAAAGGATGCCCTCGGTAACTGGAGCAGTCCTATTGCAACAGGTACAATAAATATAAAAATCCCATTTTACAAAGAAACTTGGTTCTTTTTATCTCTTATTATTCTTACCGGAATAATAATATTCAGTATGGTTATTTATTTTGAAAGAGCCCGCTATGCCGGAAAACTTGAAACTGAAGTTGCAGAACGTACAAAACAAGTTGAAGATTCGCGCAAAAGATATCATTTGATGTTCGAAAACAATCAGGCAGTACTTTTAATAGTAGATGGAAAAACGGGTGATATTGTTGATGCAAACAACTCTGCAAAAGAATTTTACGGCAAAGACTTCACAAAAAGTGTTAAAATAAAATTTAACGAGCTGAATGCGGATATTGCAAATATTAAAAACGAAAAAATCAGTCTAGCAAAAAGCTATTATACAATAAAGCATAAAGCTAAAAACGGAATTATAAAGGATGTAGAAGTTTATATAAGCAGGTTTGCATCTGAAGAAGAGGACTTGTTTTTTATAATAATTCACGATATTACCGAAAAAAGACAAAGTGAAGTGCAGATTAAAAAACTAACCGCGGCAGTAGAGCAGAGTTCACACATTATATTTATTACAAATACAGAAGGCGCAATTGAATACGTTAATCCTACTTTTTGCAGTATTACAGGATTTTCAAAAAAAGAAGCGCTGGGTAATAATCCGCGAATATTAAAATCGGGAAAAAGAAACAACGAAGAATATAAAAGAATGTGGGATACCATATCAGCCGGTAATAATTGGAGCGGGGAATTCCTTAATAGAAAGAAAAACGGCGAATATATATGGGTTTCGGCTTTAGTAACACCGGTAAGAACCGGAGGTAACCGTATTTCGCATTATTTGGCTGTTGAAGAGGATATAACCGAAAAGAAAAAGGCACAGGAAGAACTGGTTAAAAGTGAAGCTAAAATAAAAGCTATTCTGAATGCTATCCCCGATTTAATGATGCAGATTACGGTTGACGGAAGACTTGCCGGGTGCCATTATTGCGAAGATATTATGCAGATTTCGGATCTGACAGATAATATCGGTAGAAATATTGAAGATGTATTCCCTAAAGAATTTGCAAACATTCTGCTCGATAAAGTTATTCAGACTGTTAAACTTAACAAACTGCAAAAATTCGATCATAAATTCGGGGTGAACGGTTCAGAAAAATACTACGAATGCAGGCTGATAAGGAATGACGAGAAAACCGTGCTTGTGATTTTGCGCGATGTAACGCAGCAAAAACTTTACGAAAAAGATATTATTCTCGCAAAAGAAGAAGCAGAAAAATCGGATAAACTGAAAACTGAGTTTCTTGCGCAAATGTCGCACGAAATACGTACTCCGGTTAATTCAATTGTTAATTTTGCCGAACTTATACGCGAAAATCTTGCCGAAAAACTTTCACCTCACGTTTTTGAAAGAATTTCTTATATAGAACAAAGCAGTAAAAGACTTATTAAAACTATCGATTCAATAATCGAAATTGCTAAAATCCAAAGCGGCTTATATCAGGCAGAGTTTTCGGATTTTAATATTGTAACTTGCTTGACGACTGTTATAAACGAACTTGAACAAACCGCCGCGGACAAGAATATTGTTTTGTGGTATACTGCCAAATACGAAAATATAAATGTATATGCCGATTATAATTCAGTTAGAAGTATATTTTATCATCTTCTGGATAATGCAATAAAATTTACAAATGCAGGAAAAGTAAAAGTTAATCTCGATATTCTAAATGATTCTGAAGTTAGAATAGATTTTATTGATACCGGAGCAGGAATATCCGAAGAATTCTTTGCGAAAATATTCAATGCATTTTCTCAGGAAAATACTGGATATTCGCGTAATTTTGAAGGGAATGGTTTAGGACTGGCTCTTGTAAAAAGCTACTGTGAAATGAATAATATTCGAATCGAATTCACCAGCGAAAAGGGAACAGGTTCCACTTTTTCGGTATATTTTACGAAAATGCAAAAAAAAATAAAACCGATAATCTAAATTAAACATCGCATGCGAAATTGTTTTTAGTGTCTAATAAAAAACAGAAACTAAAAAAAAATCTAAACATATAAAGATTTTAGCCGATAAATAAAACCAAAATATTTTTTATGGAGTATTAAAGTCATTAAAAATAAGATTATAGGAGGAATAATGGGAAAAACGATTATTTTATGTGTCCTAATATCATATAGCCTTTTTGCACAAGAAATATCATCTTTAAAAGTTGTTGCAGTTGGTATTGGTGCAAAGAACCCTACTTTTGTTGAAAAAAAATTTCCGCATATTGAATTTTATTACACACCCGAATTAATTTCTAAAGCAGAATTAAGTGAAACGGGGAAATCGGCGCTGGCGCTTTTAGCTGAAGATGCTACCCGTGAAGTTTTTGAAGGAAAACCTGAACTTCTAAGCAAATGGTGGGACGAAAGAGATCTTCGTTTTTATTCTACTTTATTCGATAAAAACGGAGTTGGGGCTTGGCAAGGCAAATTAAACAGAAGTGATGATTTAATGGCAATAAATGGGAAAGGTGTAGAATCGGGATTTGAAGATGCTTTGGAATACTTGATTGAAGATGGCAAGGTTGCCGAATTTGATTCTGATAAGAAATTCAATTACGAGGCTTTTGATTGTTTGATTGAAACAAAAATGCCCGATTTTGAAATTATTAGTGTTGACGGAGTGAAAAAATCAATAAAATCAGTAGTTGAAAATGGGAATACAACTTTACTTGTTTTTTTTCAAATTCCTTCATCGGCGGACTTAAACGCAGCTAAAAAAGAAGTTAAAGAAGAAAGCGGATTCGGAGGGTTTTTAAGTGCAATGACACAGTCTGCTGCCGGATCGCATTGGGAAAGTACATTTATAAATATTGAAAGTATTATATTTGACCACAAAGTAACTGAATAAAACTATTATATTTTCCAAATAATGTTAACAGTATTGTGATTATTGACAAAAAATGAAAAAAAACTAATAAAAAAGTAATATTTTACTTTGAAGTCTCGTAAAACTGATATATTTTAGCACAGTTCTTAATTCACTATTTTACAATAAACATAAGGATCAAAAAAGATGAAAAAATCTTTTCTATTAGTAGCTGCCGTTGTTATGATGGCATTCGCAGTAAACACAAACGCTCAAATGGCTGTTGGAATTCAAGGTTCGTTAGCATTACCTACTGGCGATGTTGGAGATTTGTATGATATGGGATTCGGCGGAACAGGTACATTCTTATATTCTGTAACTCCTGAAATACAGTTAACAGGTTCTGTTGGATATTTAATGTTCAGCGGAAAAGATTTATATGACGGATTCGATTTCTCAATTATCCCTATAATGGTTGGCGGTAGATATAATTTTGAAGCCGGCAGTGTAAAACCTTACGTTTCTGCAGAAGTTGGCTTAGCAATGTCATCTTTTTCTGGAGAAGTATCATATTATGGATATACTTACAAAGTTGACGAATCAGGTTCAGATTTTGCAATAGCTCCTGGTGCAGGTATCGTAATTCCTGTAAGTCCTAATGTTGGTGTTGATGTTAATGCAAAATATATTATGGTTATGACAGAAGGCACAAGCACAAATATCATTGGCATTAATGCTGGTGTTCAAGTAGCTTTATAATTTTTAAAATTTGATTATGTATTAAAAAGGGGTTGAATAAGCCCCTTTTTTATTTTAAACCTCTTGAGCATTTTCTCTATAAAAGATATAATGGCATTTACCAATATTGTAGATTTATACACAA
>CAYTFZ010000002.1:36076-65948 GCA_964437215.1 uncultured Melioribacteraceae bacterium
ATTTTCTCTATAAAAGATATAATGGCATTTACCAATATTGTAGATTTATACACAAGTATTAACAAACCAAAATATGTTACTAGAAAATTAAACCCAAATTAGTAACTAGAATAATATTATGGCTGAGCTTTTATTGTTATTAAAAGATTATCGGTCAATGCTCTCCGTATTTCTTTTCACCAGCTTCAATTTTAACACGCAAAAAGTTTTCTTTATGCGGCAGGGGACAGGTTGCATATTTTGTAAGCGCGCAAGGCGGGTTGTAACTTTTATTAAAGTCAAGAAGCACATTCCCAGAACTATCCGGCGCTTTAGTATATAAAAATCTGCCTGCTCCGTAAGTTTCTTCGCCGTTGGTTTTATCTGCAAAAATTATAAATAATTCATCTCTCCCAATCGGTTCCAAAGTGTATTCTTTGTCGAACAATCTAAAGAATAACATCCCGTAACTTGTGTCTTGCGTTGTTGTTCCAAGCACTGTAGGGATTGTAATAATTTTTGGCTGCGGATATGGTTTAAACTTTGCAGTAATTTTATACCCCTCATTCACCGGGAATCTTTCAATGCCTTTAAAGTTTTTTGCTGCTTCGTTTTTTAAATCACGGAAACGGATACCCATTTCACCATCCCTGTTTATTAAATTCCATCGTATGTTGTTGTAACTGAAATATTGGATATCACCTGCAAGATCGTCTTTCATTACTATTTCAGTAATAGTTGAATCTCCAAGTTTTATATTTACGTTTTTATTTGGAATTAAAGTAACAACGCCGTTTTTAAATATAAATTTTCCCATCACATCCGGTATATTTTTGCCGGAAACAATAATATCATTTTTATCGGAAGAACCAAAAGAATTTTCTCCTTCTTTAAGCCAGAATCTTCCAACAAGATTAAGCCAGCCGTCATCAGCTTTTAATCTTTCAATTCGTTTTTTATGCCATTCGTTAAGTTCGTTAATATATTTCAAATCTGCATCCGGTTGTTTTTTACATCCTGAAGAAAGAATAAGAATTAAAGAAAAAAGTAAGAATTGCGCTGACAGCTTAAACATAAAATCCTCATAAAAAGTTAATAATTATTATAATACATAAATATTCACATTTTATTCACTAATACGAATATTTGTAATAACATAAAACAAAATAGCGAATAATATTGAAATAATATTTTGGAAATAAATTCTGATTTCCTTAATTTTGCGTGATTTATTAAAATTAAAAATAGCAGAAAAAAATGAAATTACAAATACCAGAAATAAAAGCTTTTCTTGAACTTGAAGACGGAAGCCGGTTTGAAGGGAAATTAATTGGTTTTCCGGAATCGAAAGCCGGAGAAGTTGTATTTAATACCGGTATGGTTGGTTATCCCGAAGCGCTTACTGATCCATCCTACAAAGGACAGATTTTAACAGTTTCATATCCTTTAGTAGGAAATTACGGGGTTCCTTCTAAAAAAATAGCAGACAGAATTGATATAAATTTCGAATCAGAAAAAATCCACGCCCACGGCCTGATTATATCAGATTATTCGGTTGATTACAGCCATCATTCTGCGGTACAGTCTCTTTCCACCTGGCTTTACAATAATCATATTCCGGGAATTTACGATATTGATACCCGGATGATGACAAAAATATTACGCGAAAAAGGCTCGATGCTTGGCAGAATAATTGTTGAAAACAATTCAGTGGATTTTTTCGATCCCAACAAAGAAAATTTAGTTGCTCAGGTTTGTCCCGAAAAAACAGAAGTTTACGGAGACGGTAATAAAACAGTAATATTAATAGACTGCGGCTGTAAAACAAGTATTTTAACCGATCTTTTGAAAAGAGGCGTAAAAGTAAAACGTGTTCCTTACGATTTTGATTTTAAGGAAGCGGAATTTGACGGCGTTCTTATTTCCAACGGTCCCGGCGACCCGGCTGTTTATAATAATATAGTTGACTCAGTAAAACATCTTCTTACATTAGGAAAACCAGTTATGGGAATTTGCCTTGGCCATCAGATACTTTCTCTTGCCGCGGGTGCAAAATCCTTTAAAATGAAATACGGTCACCGAAGCCAGAATCAGCCGGTTCAAGATAATATTACAAAAAAATGTTTTATCACTTCGCAAAATCACGGCTATGCGGTTGATGTAAATGAATTGCCGAAAGATTGGATAAACTGGTTTAGCAACTTAAACGATGGCACAAACGAGGGAATCAGGCATAAAAGTCTCCCTTATATGAGCGTTCAGTTTCACCCCGAAGCTTGTCCCGGTCCGGTTGACACTGCTTACATTTTTGATGAATTTATAAATTTAATGAAATAATATGAAAAAAAAATATAACAAAGTTTTAATCCTTGGAAGCTCTGCGCTAAAAATAGGCGAAGCTGGAGAATTCGATTATTCCGGAAGTCAGGCAATAAAGGCACTGAAAGAAGAAGGTATAGAAACAATTCTTATCAATCCTAATATTGCAACAATACAGACCTCCGATCATCTTGCAAGCAAAGTTTATTTTCTGCCTGTAACAACAGAATTTGTAGAAAGAATTATTATCAAAGAAAAACCAGACGGAATTTTGCTTAGTTTTGGCGGACAAACAGCTTTAAACTGCGGAGTTGATCTTTATCTTAAAGGAATACTCGAAAAGCATAATGTTGAAGTTCTTGGAACACCGGTTGAAACAATTATAAACACCGAGGACCGCGCAAAGTTCAATAAAAAGCTTGATGAAGTTGGTGTTACATATCCTAAAAGCAAAGCGGTAAACTCAGTTGACGAAGCTCTTGAAATAAGCGAAAAATTAGGTTTCCCGGTAATTATAAGAATTGCTTATGCGCTCGGCGGACTTGGAAGCGGTGTTTGCCGGAATCGCGAAGAAGTTGTTGCTTTGGCTTCTAAAGCTTTATCGTATGCTGAACAGATTTTAGTTGAGGAGTACCTTGAAGGCTGGAAGGAGATTGAATACGAAGTTGTTCGCGATTGCGAGGATAACTGCATAACCGTATGCAATATGGAAAATTTCGATCCGATGGGAATTCATACCGGCGAAAGTATAGTTGTTGCACCGAGCCAAACCCTTTCCGATCACGATTATCATAAATTGCGCGAAGTTGCAATAAGAGTAATCAGGCATTTGGGAATTGTTGGAGAGTGCAATATTCAATATGCTTTCAGCAAAGAATCGGATGAATACCGCGTTATTGAAGTTAATGCCCGGCTTTCAAGAAGTTCGGCGCTAGCATCAAAAGCAACCGGATACCCGCTGGCATTCATTGCCGCAAAATTAGCTTTGGGTTATCCGCTTTACGATTTAAGAAATTCTATTACAAAAACAACTTCTGCATTTTTCGAGCCTGCACTCGATTACATTGTTGTAAAAATTCCGCGTTGGGATTTGAAAAAATTCCGTCACGTAACAACAAAAATCGGTTCGTCAATGAAATCCGTCGGCGAAGTAATGGCAATCGGCAGAAAATTCGAGGAAGCCTTGCAGAAAGCTTTAAGAATGCTTGATATCGGGGCAAAAGGTTTGGTTGCAAATGCAAAGAAATATAATACAGAAAATCTCGATGAAGTTTTAGCCGTTCCAAGCGAAGACAGAATTTTTGCAATTGCAGCAGCTTTGGAAAATAATTATTCGGTTGAGCAGATTAGTAAAATTACTCATATCGAAAAGTGGTTTATTCACAAATTAAAAAATATTATTGATATTGAAAACAAGCTGAAAGAATATAAAGATACCAGTTTCGAAAAAGAACTGCTTCTTGAAGCCAAAAAACTGGGATTTTCGGATGAGCAGATAGGCATTCTTACCGAAAACGAAGAAGATGCAATCTATAATTTGCGCCAGCTTTATAAAATATCTCCATTTACAAGACAGATTGATACGCTTGCAGCTGAATTTCCTGCAAAGACAAATTATCTTTATCTCACTTATAATTCCAGTCAGGATGACATTGATTTTAGAACTTTACACAATTCCATGGTAATTCTTGGTTCCGGTCCTTACAGAATAGGAAGTTCTGTTGAATTTGACTGGTGCTGTGTTAATGCCGGAAAAGTTTTAAGCGCCGAAGGAAAATCTTCGGTTATGATAAACTGCAATCCTGAAACTGTAAGTACCGATTACGATGAATTTGAGGCTTTGTTTTTTGAGGAACTGACTCACGAAACCGTTCGCGAAATAAATAACAAACTTCATCCTGAAGGATTTATTATTTCGATGGGAGGACAAGTGCCTAATAATCTTGCAATGAAAATGCATAAAAGCAGGATTCGGATTCTTGGAACTTCTCCGCATAAAATTGATGAAGCCGAGGACAGAAGTAAATTTTCGAGTATGCTCGATAAAATAGGAGTAAGGCAGCCCGATTGGAAAGAACTTACTTCAAAAGAAAGCGCTTTTGAATTTGCTGCCCAGGTAGGATATCCTGTTTTAGTGCGCCCTTCGTATGTGCTTAGCGGTGCTGCAATGGGTGTGGCTTCAAACGAAAAAGAACTCGATAAATTTCTTCAGCGTGCGACCGATATTTCGAAAGACCATCCTACAGTTATCAGTAAATATATGATAAATGCAAAAGAGCTTGAGTTCGATGGCGTTGCACAGGAAGGAGAATTGGTTGCTTATGCAATTTCGGAACACGTTGAAAACGCAGGAGTTCATTCGGGAGACGCAACATTGGTATTGCCTCCGCAAAGAACTTATCTCGAAACAATGCGGCAGATTAAAAAAATTGCCGGAAAGATTGCTGTTGCATTAAAAATAAACGGACCTTTTAATATTCAGTTTATTGCCAGAGATAATAATGTTAAAGTTATTGAGTGCAATCTAAGAGCATCGCGAAGTTTTCCTTTTGTATCGAAAACATTTAAAAAGAATTTTATTGAAATAGCAACAAAAGTTATTTTAGGCAAAAAAGTTGAAAAATTTGACAGCAATCTTTTTGATTATGATTATGTAGCTGTTAAAGCTCCTCAGTTTTCGTTTACCAGACTTGAAGGGGCTGATCCTACTACCGGTGTAGAAATGGCATCGACAGGCGAAGTTGCCTGCTTTGGTGAAAACTTTAATCAGGCATTCTTAAAAGCCCTTATTTCAGTGGGTTATCATTTCCCTATTATAAATGTATTAATTTCTTCGGGAACCATTGAATCGAAAGTTGAATTGCTTGAAGGCTGCAGATTAATGCAGGCTCGGGGTATTAAATTTTATGCTACTCCCGGTACTGCTAATTTTATGTGCGAAAACGGATTGGAGGTTGAAAAACTGGAATTTCCTTTAGATAATAACACAATAAATGCAGTTGAAATAATTAAACAAGGTAAAGTTGATCTTGTAATAAATATCCCAAAAAATTATCAGGAAACAGAACTTACAAACGATTACCTTATCCGAAGAGCGGCTGTTGATTTTAAAATACCTCTGATAACAAACAGACAAGTTGCTATGCGGCTTGCAGAAGCTCTTTATACAACTGACCCGTTGAATCTTGGCATAAGAAGCTGGGATGAGTATAAATAAGTATAAAAATTTATGCCAAAAATGTTAAAAGTTCTTGCAAATAAATATAAATAAGTTTATTTTTGTGCTTCATTTGTTGCCGGGGTGGCGGAATGGTAGACGCACTGGACTTAAAATCCAGTGGGAGGTTTCTCCCGTACCGGTTCGAGTCCGGTCCTCGGTACACAAATTAAAGTTCTAGGGTTCTTAGCTCAGCTGGTTAGAGCGTCTGCTTGACGTGCAGAAGGCCAGAGGTTCGAATCCTCTAGAACCCACAAATAACCGGAGTAAAATCCGTTTTTTTTTAAATTTGTGATTAAAAGATGAATAGTATAAAAATAACGTTTCCTGATGGTTCTGCTAAGGAATTTTGTAAAGGAATTACTCCGGCAGAAATTGCAGAATCTATTTCTCGCGGATTAGCTGAAAACGCAATTGTTGCAAAGATTAACAACGAGTTAAAAGAGCTTACAACCACTATAAATGAAGATTCAAAACTTCAAATCATCACGTTCAACGATCCCGAAGGTAAAGAAACATATTGGCATTCTACTTCTCATCTGATGGCTCACGCAATTCAAAGTTTGTATCCAGAAGCAAAATTCGGTGTGGGACCTGCCATTGAAACCGGGTTTTATTACGATATTGATATTAATAGCCAGCTTACGGAAACAGAACTTGAAAAGATTGAAAAAAAGATGATAGAACTTGCGCAGGCAGGTAATAAATTTCAGCGTAAAGAATTATCAAAAGAAGAAGCTGTCTCTTTTTTTAAGCAAAAAAACGATAAATATAAACTTGAAATTATTTCAGGTTTAAACGAAGATGAAGAAAAAATAAGTATATACAACGAAGGCGATTTTACAGATCTTTGCATCGGGCCGCATCTTCCTTCAACCAAACTTATTAAATTTGTAAAACTATTATCGGTTTCGGGCAGTTATTGGCGCGGTGATGAAAAAAGAGACCGTATGCAGCGGATTTATGGTATTTCTTTCCCGAAAAAGAAAATGCTTGAAGACCATTTAACATTTTTGGAAGAAGCAAAAAAACGCGATCACAGAAAACTTGGAAAGCAGCTTGATCTTTTCAGTGTTCAGGATGAAGCCGGTGCCGGACTTATTTATTGGCATCCCAAAGGTGCGAAAGTAAGATATACTATAGAAGAATTCTGGAAAAAAGCCCATCTTAAAAACGGATATGAACTTCTTTATTCTCCGCATATCGGCAAAAGCTGGCTTTGGGAAACAAGCGGGCACCTTGTTAACTACAAAGAAAATATGTATGCATCTATGAAAATTGACGATCAGGATTATTATATAAAACCGATGAATTGTCCTTTTCATATTCTAATATATAAATCTAAATTGAGGTCATACCGCGATCTGCCGTTAAGATGGGCAGAATTGGGTACTGTTTACAGATACGAAAAAAGCGGCGTACTGCATGGTTTGCTAAGGGTACGCGGTTTTACCCAGGATGATGCGCACATCTTTTGCGCCCAGGAAACAATTGAGGACGAGATAATTGAGGTTATAAGGTTTTGCCAGTTCATGTGGAAATCCTTTGGATTTAACGATCTGAAATTTTATATTTCTACTCGTCCCGAAAAAGCAGTTGGTGAAGAAGTTCTTTGGAATAAGGCTACTCAATCTCTTAAATCAGCTTTGGAAAAAGAGAATATTGAATATGAGCTTGATGAAGGCGGCGGAGCATTTTACGGACCCAAAATTGATATTAAGATAAAAGATGCTTTAAACCGCGAATGGCAGATGAGCACAATTCAATTTGATTTTAATCTGCCCGAAAGATTTGATATGAAATATATCGGGGAAGACGGAAAAGAACACAGACCTTTTATGGTGCACAGGGCTTTACTTGGTTCCATCGAAAGGTTTATGGGTGTTCTTATTGAGCATTTCGCAGGAGCATTTCCAGTTTGGCTGGCTCCGGTTCAGGTTGCTGTAATTCCAGTATCGCAGAATTTTATGGATTATGCAGAAAAAGTAACAAAAATATTAAATGAAAAGGAAATTTCTGCAGAGCTTGATAAACGAAATGAAAAAATAGGTTATAAAATAAGAGACTGGGAAACAAATAAAGTTCCTTATATGCTTATAATAGGTGAAAAAGAAAAAGATGCACAAACCGTATCGGTAAGAAAGCATAAAGAAGGCGATATTGGTTCATTAAGTATAGATGAATTTGTTACAAAAATTTCAAATGAAATAATTAACAAAAAATAATAACAAATCAGAGAGGAATTTATCACAAAGATAAAACAACGTGTCAACGACGAAATTACATCTCCGCAGGTTAGAGTTATAGATGTTGACGGATCACAAGTTGGTGTACTTAATATTAAAGAAGCAATACGAAGAGCAGAAGAAAAGGAATTAGATTTAGTGGAAATTGCGCCTCAGGCTGTTCCGCCTGTGTGCAAAATTATAGATTTTGGAAAATTTCAGTACGAAGTTCAAAAGAAGGAAAAATTACAGAAAAAGAATCAGACAGTTACAATTCTTAAAGAAATAAGACTTCATCCTAACACTGATCAGCATGATTTTGATTTTAAAGCGCGTCATGCCGAAAAGTTTTTAGAAGAAGGAAATAAAGTTAAAGCTTCAGTGATTTTTAAAGGAAGAGAACTTGCTTATAAAGAACACGGAGAAGCTTTACTGCTAAAGTTTATTGAAAGATTACAAGATAATGCCAAATTAGAGCAGGAAGTACGGTTTGAAGGAAAAGCAATGCATGCTATATTGGCGCCAATAAAGGTTAAAAAAAAGAAATAATGTAAGGTGAATAATTTATGCCAAAGATGAAAAGTAACAGCGGAGCCGGTAAAAGATTCAGAATAACCGGTTCAGGAAAAATTAAAAGAAACAAAGCGTATAAATCGCACATTTTAACGAAAAAATCGCGCAAAACAAAAAGAAATCTCAGAAAATCAACACTCGTATCTGTTGCTGATATTAAGAGAGTACAAACAATGTTATTATAAGAAGGGGATGATAAAATGCCAAGATCAAAAAATAAAGTTGCTTCGCGTACGAGACGTAAGAAAATACTGAATATGGCGAAAGGCTATTGGGGAGCCAGAAAAAATGTTTACACAATAGCAAAAAATCACGTAGAAAAAGGATTATTACACGCCTACCGCGACAGAAAGACAAAGAAAAGATTATTCAGAAAGTTGTGGATTGTAAGAATAAATGCTGCTGCAAGAATAAATGGAACAACATATTCAAAGCTTATTCATGCTTTGGACGTGAAAGGAATTGATATGAACAGAAAAGTACTTGCAAGTCTTGCTGTTGAAAATCCAAAAGCTTTTACTGACGTTGTAAAATTTGTATTAAATTAATAATAATCCCTCTCCGTTAAAAACGCGGGAGGGTTTTCTTTAAATTTTAAAAAGTGAATATGCTGGATAAAATTAATCTGATCACTAAGGAATTCTTTAACGAATTAGAAAAAACAGAAAATCTGAAATCGTTGGAAGAATTACGAATTAAGTATTTGGGCAGAAAAGGCGGATTTGCTGATCTTTTCGAAGAATTCAAACTTTTACCCGGAACCGAAAAACCTGCTGTTGGAAAACAGCTGAACGAATCAAAAGTAAAATGCCAGAACAGTTTTGATGCATTAAAAATCCGATTGGAAGAGCTGACAAATAATAATAGTCAGTTTTTAGATTTGAGTCTTCCGGGAAGAGAAATATCTATCGGTACAAAACACATTTTGATGCAGACATTAAACGAGATTAAGGATATTTTTAAAAGTCTGGGCTTTTCTGTACACGAAGGTCCGGAATTGGAATCGGATTACAACAATTTTGAAGCTCTGAATTTTCCGGATAATCATCCTGCCAGAGATATGCAGGATACCTTTTTCGTAAATGAAAAGTTTCTTTTAAGAACGCATACTTCGCCTGTTCAGGTGAGGTTGATGAAAACAACAAAACCTCCTTTGCGTGCAATTATGCCTGGTAAAGTATACCGCAATGAAGCAATTAGCGCTAAAAGCTATTGCCTTTTTCATCAGGTAGAAGGTCTTTATGTTGACAAAGATGTAACATTTGCAGAACTTAAGGGAACGATTGTAGGATTTGCAAAACAGTTTTTCGGAAACGATATTAAATACAGATTCCGTCCAAGTTTTTTCCCTTTTACGGAACCCAGCGCCGAAGTTGACATTTGGTGGCAGCCAACAGGCAAAGAAGGCCGATGGCTTGAAATTATGGGTTGCGGCATGGTTGATCCTAATGTTCTTGTAAATGTAGGGATTGATCCCGAAAAATATACAGGATATGCTTTCGGAATGGGAGTTGAACGAATTGCTATGAGAAAATACGGCATTGACGATATCAGGCTGTTTTTTGATAATGATAAAAGATTTCTGCAGCAATTTTAACCGGAGAATAAAAATTGAAAATATCGCTTAATTGGCTTAAAAATTATATAAATCTCGATGATGTTTCAGTTGATGAAGTTGTTCATAAATTAACTGTATCGGGGCTGGAAGTTGAAGAAGTTACCGATTATAATAAAATCTATGATAACTTTGTTGTTGGTTTTGTTAAAGAAAGAAAAAAGCATCCGAATGCCGATAAACTTTCGTTATGCGTTGTAAATGACGGGAATAATGATTTGTCTGTAGTTTGCGGAGCCCCAAATGTTGAAGCCGGACAAAAAATAGTTTTTGCCAAGATTGATGCTGTCGTTCCTAATGGCGGTTTTAAAATAACAAAAGCTAAAATTCGGGGCGAAGTTTCTAATGGAATGATATGTTCCGAAAGAGAATTGGGTATCAGCGATAATCACGATGGGATAATGGTACTGGATTCAAATGCTGAATCCGGAACTCCGATTGCTAAATATCTCGGTTTGGATGATGTTGTTATCGAAATATCTATAACTCCTAACAGATCGGATGCATTAAGCCATATTGGGGCAGCTCGCGATCTTGCTTCTATTTTAGGAAAAGACTTAAAAATACCCGAAGTAAAACTTCAGGAAAGTAATGAAAATGCAAATGAATTAGCCGCTATAGAAATTAAAAATCCGGATGGTTGTGCAAGATATATCGGAAAAGTTATTACTGATGTTAAAGTGGGAGAATCACCGGAGTGGCTTAAAAAATACCTTAAGGCAATTGGCTCAAGATCTATTAACAATATTGTTGATGTAACTAACTTCATATTATACGAATTAGGTCAGCCGCTGCATGCATTCGATTTAGATAAACTTGCCGGAAGGAAAATTATTGTAAAAAATGCTTCGGAAGGTGAAAAATTTGTGTCTCTTGATTCAAAAGAAAGGGTTCTTAAAAACTCAGACCTGATGATTTGCGATGCGGAAAAAAGCGTTGCAATTGCTGGAATTATGGGTGGTGAAAATTCGGAAGTTACAGCCGATACCAAAAATATTCTTATTGAAAGCGCATTTTTTAATCCGAAATATATTCGTAAAACCGCAAAAAGACTTGGAATGTCTACAGATGCCTCATACAGATTCGAACGCGGATGTGATCAGGAAATAACAAAATTAGCAGCCGAAAGAGCTGCCCAACTGATCAGCGAAATGAGCGGCGGAAAAATTGCAAAAGGAATTATTGATATTAATCCAGTTCCGTTTATTCCTAAAAAAGTTAATTTGCGTTTCAGCAGAATTAAAAGAATTTTGGGTTACGAAGTTGGTTATACAACTGTTATTTCAATTTTAAACAAGCTTGGTTTTACTTTAAGCGGAGAATCTGATAAAGAGAATATATTTGTTTTTATACCGTCTTTCAGGCACGATATTGAACGTGAAATTGACGTTGTTGAAGAAATTGCAAGAATATACGGTTACGACCTGATTCCGGAAGTAGAAAGAATTGCAGTTACTCTGGAGGCAAAAACCGATCAGCTTATGCCTAATGAGGAAGTAAGAAATCTTCTTGTTTCGATGGGATTTAATGAAATTCTTACAAACTCTTTATTAAGCGAGGAAATTGCCTCTGAATTTGGTAATCCGATTGAAGTGCTAAGTCCTCAAAGCAGCGAAATGTCTCACTTAAGGTCATCATTAGTTCCTGGTGCGCTTATGACGGTTGCGCGGAATGAAAAAGTAAAAGAAAACAGTTTGAAACTTTTTGAGATCGGTCATACGTTTAATAAACTAAATGAATCGATAAATGACTTCAACGATTTCAGTGAAGAAAGCCGTTTACTTTTAATTATTGCCGGTTATTCACAAGATAATTGTTGGTATCAAAAAGAACGTAAATTTGATTTTTATGATTTGAAAGGATGTGTGGACAGTTTCCTTAAGAAGTTTTCTCTTGACAAAGAGATTTATGATTCATATAATTCTTTCGATAATAAATTACTTGAATTTGGTTATCAGAAGTTAATAAAAAATAAGCCGTTAGGTTTCGGCGGAAAAATTAAACCTGCAGTTCTTAAAAAATATGATATAAGTTCGGATGTATATATTTTCGATTTTAGTCTGGATGCTCTTTATTCATCAGTCCGAAAAGAAAAAAAATATTCCGAATTGTTGAAATATCCTAAAATAATTAAGGATTTTGCCGTAGTTATTGATAATAACATTGAAACAAAAGATGTTATTAAAACAATATTAAGCATAAATTCTAAAATATTAAAAGAAGTTAAAGTTTTTGATGTTTTTGTAAGTGAAAATTTAGGTATAAACAAGAAAAGCGTGGCTTTTCAGCTTGATTTTTACGACGAAACAAGAACTTTAACTGATGAAGAAGCTGAAAGTGATTTTTGGAAATCTATTGAAATAGTAAAAAGTAAATTTAATGCAGTTTTAAGAGGTTAAAGCGTGGCATCGAATAATAACAAATACGATTTTTTTATAGAAGAACTTAACATTTTAGAAAAGAAAGTTCTTTCGTATGTTGCCTTAAATGAAGAGCTCGCATTTGAAAAGAAAGCTTTAACTAAAAAAATTAAACAGCTTGCCGAAGAAAATGAAGTTCTTAAAATGAAAATAAGCGAGCTGGAATCCAAAACAGGAAAATCAACTTTCGATTCTTCAAATTCTTACGAAAAACCAACAAATTTGGAGGAAAGAGAGAAATTAAAAAAACAAATAGATTTGTATATTACGAAAATAGATAATTTAATCAGCTCTTAAACATACTGATTGTATGATGGGAAGATTATTCAGATGACAGAAAAAAAGAAGCTTAAAATCAGCATTTTTAATAAAGAATATTCGCTGTTGGTAGATAACGAAGAGTTAGCAACAGAGCTTGCTGCTTATGTAAATGAAGTGATGACGGAAACTCAGGACGATTTGCCTGATCAGCCGAGAGAAACAATTGCAATTATTTCAGCCTTGAACATTGCCTACGATTTGTTTGTTGAAAAAAATCAATTCAAGGAATTCAGCATAACAGCTTCCGAAAAAATTAAAAAAATTAAGCTGCTTCTTAATGAATCTGAAGAATCCGAAAATCCATCGTAATTTAAATTTAACCCGCGCTGTCAATTCCAATTAGGGAAGAACTAACATTAAAAAACCTAGGGTTATCGACTCACGACGTGTATTACAGGCCTCAACCCGCAAGGGTCTGCATAAGCAGCAGTGGAAGTAAAAAGCTTCGGGCGGTTACCCACTTATTCAGGGAGAGGCGTTCTTCTTCTTCTTGATTGAATTGGCAGTAGCGGATATTTAATTATTGCTGTTATGGAGGTAAGATGACAGAACCTATAATATTAATACCGGTAGCAGTAGTATCTCTGATTTTATCGTTTTTGCTCGGATGGGTATTGAATACTAAGTTTGGAACAAAGACAATAAAAAGTGCCGAAGAAAGGGCAAAAATAATACTTGAAGATGCAGAAAAAGAATCGAAAAATATTAAAAGAGAGAAACTGCTTGAAGTAAAAGATGAATGGCTTAAAAAGAAACAGGAATTTGATAACGAAGTTAACCAGAAAAGACAAAAGTTACAAAATTACGAAAAACAATTAAGCTCAAAAGAAGAAGGAATTGATAAGAAATACGAAGTTATTAACCAGAAAGAAAAAGAAATTGCTAACAAAGAAAGAAGTCTGGCTGATAAAAAGGAATACCTGGAAAGAAAACAAGAAGAACTTGAAAAATTAATTATCGAGCAGAATATAAGGCTTGAAAAGACAGCCGCTTTAACTGCTGAAGAAGCAAAGAAGATGCTTATGGAAAATATGATAAACAAAGCCAAAGCAGATGCTTCGCAGCAATTAAAGGAAATTAGAGATAACGCTAAAGTAGAAGCAAAAAAAGAATCGCAGAAAATAATTATTCAGGCTATACAAAGAACTGCTGTTGATCATTCGGTTGAATCGACTGTTTCAGTTGTTCAGATACAGAATGATGAAATGAAAGGCAGGATTATAGGACGTGAAGGAAGAAATATCCGCGCGTTCGAAGCAGCCACAGGCGTAGATGTTATTGTTGACGATACACCTGAAGCTGTAATTCTTTCGGGTTTCGATCAATTTCGCAGGGAAGTTGCAAGGATCTCTTTGGAAAGGCTGATATCCGATGGCAGAATTCATCCTGCAAGAATTGAAGAAATTGTTACAAAAGTTGAAGCTGAACTGGATGAGGAAATTCTTCACGATGGAGAAAATACATTGATTCAGCTTGGAGTTCATGGGATTCCGGCAGATTTGATAAAACATATCGGAAAGATGAAATACAGATCAAGCTACGGTCAGAATTTGCTTCAGCATAGTGTTGAAGTTGCTTATCTTACCGGAATTATGGCTGGCGAGTTAGGACTTGACGTACAAATGGCAAAAAAAGCCGGACTATTACACGATATCGGTAAAACAGTAGATAAAAGTATTGAAGGTCCGCATGCTTTGATTGGTTACGATTTAGCAAAAAAATATAATATACACCCGATAATCGTGAATGCTATCGGAAGCCATCACGAAGATATTGAAATGGAACATCCCATTTCTGCTTTAGTACAGTCGGCAGACGCAATAAGCGGAGCCAGACCCGGAGCAAGGAGAGAACCTCTTGAAAGCTATGTTAAAAGATTAGAAAATCTCGAAAATCTTGCCAAATCTTTTGAAGGTGTTGCAAAAACTTATGCAATACAAGCCGGAAGAGAAATTCGCGTTGTTGTTGAACCGGATAAGGTTGACGATAGTTTTTCTGACAGGCTTGCTGTTGATATAGCACAAAAGATTCAGGAAGAAATGGAGTATCCAGGTCAGATTAAAGTAACAGTTATCCGTGAAGTGCGAAAAATAGCTTACGCAAAATAGTTTATAAAAAATACCCGGCTTTGTCCGGGTTTTTTTAATTTAAATATTATGAAAAAAATAAAAATCGGAATTACAGGCGGCATCGGTTCAGGGAAATCGGAACTATGTAAGTATTACACTGATAAAGGTGAAAAAGTAGTTTATGCTGATATAATTGCAAAAAACATTTTGTCCGGAAATAAAATTGTTCAGCAAAAGATAGTTGAGCTTTTTGGGAAAGAATCGTTTGAGAACGGAAAGCCGAATGTGAAATATCTTGCCGAAAAGGTTTTTAAGAATGAAAAAAATGTAAAAAAAATGAACTCTGTGGTTCATCCTGCGGCAATTGATGAAATCCAAAAACAAATGGATCTGCAGCTTGAAAACTCGAATATTGTTTTTGTTGAATCGGCATTGATTTATGAAGCCGGAATGGAGAAGATGTTCGATTTTATTCTTGCAATTTCAGCTCCCGAAAATTTAAGAATTGAAAGAGTGACAGAGCGTGATGATGCTGATCCGGAAGAAATTAAACTTCGAATCAACAGTCAGCTATCTGAGGAATTTAAAATTCAAAATGCTGATTTTGTGATTCACAATAATTCAACCATTGATGAGTTTTACAAAAAAGCGGAATTCTTTCTAAATCTCTTTAAAACAATTTGTACTTCTGAAACTTAATTCATTATTTTAACATCTGGATGAAATTTGTTTATGAGGTTTATGTGAATCCGTTAAACATTTTTATAGTAAAATTTGTAAAGCTGCTTCCCAAATCTATTACTTTCATTTTTGCACGGAAATATATTGCCGGTTTAACCTTAGCGGATGCTCTGGATGTAACAGCAAAACTTAATAAAAAAGGAATATCTGGTACAATAGATGTCCTTGGCGAAGCAGTACAGACAAAAGAAGAAGCAATAGAAGCAAAAAATGACTGCTTAAAAGTTCTTGAAGAATTAAGTAAAAATAAACTGGATGCAAATCTTTCGATAAAACCGACGCAATTCGGAATTAAAATTGACGAGGAATTCGCATTTGAATTGGTGATGGAAGTTGTTAAAAAAGCTGCTGAGTTTAATAATTTCATCCGTATTGATATGGAGGATTCTTCGCTTACAGATAAAACAATTCAATTATTCAAAAGAGTAAAAGAAAAGAATTCAAATGTAGGCATTGTGCTTCAGGCTTATCTTAAAAGAACTTTTAATGATGTTACAGCTTTAAACAAAATTGGTGCAAATTACAGATTATGCAAAGGAATTTATATAGAACCTGCAGAAATAGCTTACAAAGATAAAAATGAAATACGAAAAAGTTTTTTGAAGTGTTTGGAAGAAGTTATTGATAAAGGTAATTATATTGGAATAGCTACCCACGATGAATTTCTTATTAACAGTTCGTATAAAATGATAACAACCAAGAATGTTACAAAAGATAAATTTGAATTTCAGATGCTTTACGGAGTTACAGAAAATTTGCGGGATATGATTTGCAATGACGGCTATAAAATAAGGGTTTACATACCGTTCGGTAAAAAATGGCATAATTACTCAATGCGCCGACTTCAGGAAAACCCGCAGATTGCGTGGTATATTTTTAAAAGTTTATTTACAATAAAATAATGAATATTGTTGGAATCGAATCATCCTGCGACGAAACTTCGGTTGCAGTAATTACAGAAAATAAAATAAAATCAAATTTAATTTCGTCTCAGGAATTTCATACTAATTTTGGCGGTGTTGTACCTGAGTTATCTTCGCGGGCACATTTACAGACAATTTTGCCTCTTTTCAAAAAAGCGCTTAATAAAGCTGAAATAGAATTAAAAGATATCGATTTAATTTGCGCAACTGCCGGACCCGGTTTAATAGGGGCTTTGCTTGTAGGATTGAATTTTGCAAAAGGATTATCTCTTTCTTTAAAAGTGCCGTTCGTTCCGGTTAATCATATAGAAGGGCATTTGTTTTCAGGATTTTTAATGCCCGAAAAGCCTGTATTCCCTTTCTTATCTTTGCTTGTATCCGGCGGGCATACCTTGCTTTTACTTGTAAAAAGTGATACAGAAATTATAAAAATAGGCGGCACAATAGACGATGCGGCAGGCGAGGCTTTTGATAAGGTTTCCAAAATGCTTGGACTGGGTTATCCGGGGGGACAAAAAATTCAGGAATATGCCGAAAGAAATAATGAGGAAATAGTTAAGTTTCCTGTAGCAAGATTAAAAAATGAATTGGACTTTTCTTTCAGCGGATTAAAAACTTCCGTTTTGCGCTTTATTCAAGAAAATTACAACGGTGAAATTCCCGAAAAAGATAAATGTTTAATAGCAGATTCATTTCAAAAAGCAGCAGTAAAAGCACTGACTTCCAATTTTATAAAGGCTCTAAATAATTATAAAGTTAAAAGCATTTCTATTGCAGGCGGCGTAGCTGCTAATAAGCACCTGCAAAGTGAAATGAAAATGATTGCAGATAAAAGCAAAATTAAGCTTGTGGTTCCGGAATTATCTTTTTGCGGAGATAATGCAGCAATGATTGCCTACAGAGGATTTAGATTATTTGAGAATAGAATAATTTATCCTCTGGACTACAATGCTTTTCCCAAATTAAAAAATAGTTTTCAACTGCCTTAAAAAGCTTCTGAATGATTAAAAAAATATTAAATTAGTTATATTAACACCTAAATTTTCCCATTTTATGAAAATATCCGATAAAATAATAGTAATAATTAAAAACAATAAAGCAGTATTGTTTTCTTTCTGTTTTATCTTAGGAATTCTTTTTTATACTTATTTCACACCTAATTATTTCCCGGGAAATTCTGAAGTAGAGTATCTTGTGAAAAAAGGTGATAATATGAGCAAAGTTGTTGAAGACCTTTACAAGCTGAAAGTAATTCCAAATAAAACAAATTTTAAAATAGCTGCTTTTATAACAGGTGCTGATAAAAAACTGAGAGCGGGTTATTATAAGTTTAAAAGCGGCATTACATATTTCGAATTGATTGATTTGCTAACTTCCGAAGGACATAATTTCCAAAAACTTGTTACTTTACCTGAAGGACTTTGGCAGCACAAAATGGCGCAGATACTACAAAAAGAAGCAGCAGTAGATTCTTCGGAATTCATTAATTTAAGTTACGATGTTAACTTTATAAGAAAACTAGGTTTAGATGTAAATAATTTGGAAGGTTATCTGCTGCCGGAAACATATTATTTTGAAGTTCCTGCTTCAGCCGAGGATGTGATAAAAAAATTAAAATCGGAAAATGATAAAATCTTTTCAGATTCAGTTTTACAGCAGATAAAAGAAATGGGAATGACAAGACATAAAATTCTTACTTTAGCATCCATAATTGAAGGAGAGAGCAACAAACCTTCCGAATTCAAAACAATTTCTGGTGTTTATCATAACCGATTGAAAAAAGGAATGTTATTACAGGCTGATCCGACTATCCAGTTTTTAAAGAGACACAGAAACGATAAAAACAGAATATTATATAAAGATCTTGAAATAAATTCTCCGTACAACACTTATCTGTACGAAGGTCTGCCTCCGGGGCCTATAAATAATCCTGGTAAAGATGCTATTTTAGCAGCTATCTATCCCGAAAAAAACAATTATCTGTTTTTTGTAGCCGACGGAAACGGAGGGCATAATTTTTCCAGAACTTACGGTGAACATTTGGTTAACCAGAATAAATATCGTATCTGGAGAGACAGTCAATGATTAAAAATATTATTATATTTTTTTTAATAATATTTGCTGCCGGCTGTGCAAATCAGCTTTCTCCAGGCGGTGGTGAAAGAGATAAAATCCCTCCGGAAATTACTGAATATTATCCTAAGGATAAAACTGTCAATTATAATGAAAATGTAATTTCTTTAACTTTCAGCGAATATGTTGATCAAAGAAGCGTTAAAGATGCCATTTTTATTTCGCCTAAAATTAACGGTGAAATAGAATACAACTGGAGCGGGAAAAGTCTTGAAATAGAATTTGCCGATACTTCGCTAAAACCGAATTGTACATATGTTGTTACAATAGGAACAGATATTACAGATATTAACGAGCGCAACAGGATAGCAGAACCCTTGGTATTTTCTTTTTCTACGGGAGATAAAATTGATGAAGGAAAAGTTTCAGGAAAGATTTATCACGACAAACCGTCCGGAATTATGATATATGCATTTAAATTAGATTCCTCAGATGTAAATCCTTTATTGAATTTCCCCGATAACCTTACTCAAGCTGGAGAAAAGGGGGATTACAACATAATGGGACTTAAGGAAGGAAAGTATCGCTTAATTGCTGTTAAGGATGAATTTCGCGACTTCAAGTATGATATTGGTTCCGATATGTTTGGTGTGTTGAATAATGATATTTTAATTAATGAGCTCGATACACAATCGGTTTCTTATGATTTTCTGCTTTCTGAAGAAGATACAACTGTCCCCGAGGTTGTAAATCTGACAATGACAGATGCCAATCATCTTATTATCGAATTCAGCGAACCTATTGACAGTTCAAAACTGATTAATGATGATTTTTATATAATCGATTCTACATTAAACAAAAAAACAGATATCCGCTATTTGTTTAAGAATAAAAGTACAAAATATGTTTTAGTATTCAGCGATTCGATAATTTCATCAAACGATTACCATTTATATGTTTCCAAACTTTCTGATAAAACCGGGAATATTAGTGAAAAACAAATTATCAGATTTACTGCAACTGATAAACCGGATACCTCTAAACCAAGATTGCTTAGTATTTCACCGCTTAAAAGAACCGAATCTCTGTTGAACGAAACAGAATTCCAAATGTTATTCGACGAAGCCTTAAATTTGGAAGATGTTAATAAAAACATCTCTTTGCAAAAAAATGAGGACACATCTATAAACATTTCAGCAGAAAAAATTGATGATTCTAATTTCAATATTAAGATTAAAGATATTTTGGAATCAAACACAGAATATACCTTCAGAATAAATTTAAGAAATCTTCCGGATATTGCCGGCAATACAACAGATACTACACTGATAAGAAAAATAAGGACAGAAAACGAACTCGATTACACCGGGGTTTCGGGTAACATAACAGCTTCAAAAAAAAATGTTCGAGTTATCCTTGAATCTTCAGATAAAAAAAACAGATATGAGAATTATACTGACAGTTTAGGAATATTTAATTTTAATAAAGTAAAACCGGGTAAATATATCTTATGGGCTTATGAAGACAGCGATTCTTCAAAATCATTTTCTTACGGCAAGCCATATCCATTTAAACCTTCCGAAAAATTTGTTTTTTATCCCGATACAATAAATGTAAGAGCAAGATGGCCTGTGGGGGAAGTTAAATTAAATTTTAATAAATAAATTTGTTAGTAAATTAATACTGTTTTTAACATCCGATAAAGCAGAATAAGCACTTCAATTTTGGCTAAGGGCAAATAATTTTGTAAATTAACACTTCCGAAAAAAAAGGATTAGTGAATAATGTCGCCACTCCGTCAACTGAAAATTTTATTTGTAACACCCGAAATATTACCAATGGTAAAAACGGGCGGAGTTGCAGATGTATCTTCAGCTCTTCCGCAGAAACTTCAGGAACTTGGGCATCAGGTAAGAATTGTTATTCCTAAATACGGTCTTATCGATGAAAAAAAACATAAAATTCATGAGGTATCCCGCTTAAAAGATATCACGGTTAAAATAGGTGAGAAAGAAGTTTTATACTCAATCAGATCTTCTTTCTTAAAAGGATACAAAGAAAGAATACAAATTTATCTGATTGATAATGATGAATATTTTGCGAAAAGAAAAAGTTTATATGCCAATCCTTTAACAAACGAACCATATCAAGATAACGATGAAAGATTTATCCTTTTTACTCATGCAGTTTTCGAATTAATAGTTAAATTAAAATGGATTCCCGATGTAATTCACTGCAATGATTGGCAATGCGGTTTAATACCTGCATATTTGAAGAATAACTTTAATCATTTTGAAGAATTATCTCAGATAAAAACATTGTTTACCATACATAATCTCGGAGATCAGGGAGAATTCAGCGTAGAACATTTTAATAATACAGGACTACCTGAAAATTTATTAAACGACAAGCATTTTCTTCATAACGGAAAAATTAATTTTATGAAAACAGGGTTAATGTTTTCTGATAGAATCAGCACCGTAAGTGAAAATTATGCACAGGAAATATGCAACGATGAATTATTCGGAGCAGGTCTTCATAAAGTTTTATCACAAAGGAAAGATGATATTTTTGGCATAATAAACGGAATTGATGAAAGACTATGGAATCCTGAAAAGGATAATCTGATTATTAAAAACTATTCAATGAAAAATATCAGCGACAAAAGAGAAAACAAAAAACATTTGCTTGAAAAGTTCGGGATTGAATTCGATGAAAATATTCCTGTTATAGGGATGATTTCTAAACTTACGGATTTTAAAGGATTTGATCTTGTTCAAGAATGTTTCGAAAAAATAATGGCTTTAGATTCAGTATTGATAATATTAGGAACCGGTGAAAAAAAATATCACCATTTTTTCGAAAATGCAGTTTCAAAGTTTTCTGATAAATTCGGCTGCTACCTCGGTTACGATGAAGAATTAGCTCACCTTATTGAAGCCGGAGCTGATATGTTTTTAATGCCTTCGCGGTTTGAACCTTGCGGCTTGAATCAAATGTACAGTCTTGTCTATGGTACAATTCCCATTGTCCGTAACACCGGTGGGCTGGCTGATACAGTAAGGAATTATAACGGCGACGATAACGGGAACGGTTTTGTTTTTAAAAAATACTGCTGCAATGAAATGTATAAAGAGATAGAGCGTGCAGTTAAAATTTTCAAAAATGACCAAAAAAGCTGGCAAAAGCTTATAAAAAACGGAATGAAATCAAATTTTAATTGGCTCGATTCTTCCAAAAATTATATCGAGTTATATAAAGAATTATTGAACTGATGCAGGATTTAAATAAAGCAGTATTTTTAGACCGGGACGGTACAATTAATTATGATCCCGGTTACTTGGGTAACCCCGATGAGGTTAAGTTATATGATGGTGTTTCAGCCGGGATTTATAAATTAAAACAAAACGGCTTTTTAATTTTTGTTGTTTCAAATCAATCAGGCGTTTCCAGAGGAATAATAACGCGGGAACAAGTTGAATCGGTTAATGGTAGAATTAACCAATTATTAAAAAAATCGAACACCAAAGTTGATGAATTTTTTTATTGCCCATATCATCCGGATTATGACGATGCAGATAAATGCCGGTGCCGCAAGCCTTCTCCGGAAATGGTTTTTAATGCTGCCAGAAAATATAATATCAATTTATCCGAATCTTTTTTTGTGGGCGATAGGGAAACAGATATTGAATGCGGGAAAAATGCCGGTTTGAAAACAATTCTTATTAAAAATACACTTACACAAAATCAAATAATTAGCTTGCAAAAGGCTGGAAAAACTCCCAATTTTGTAGCTGCAGATTTTATTGAAGTCTGTGAATTTATTCTTAGTGTTTCCATTGGAGGTAATTGATTGCGATTTATCTATATTCTTTTTTTTGTTATTGCAGTATTTATATCATCCTGCGAAGAAAATCCTACTGAAGTGGGTAAAAAAATAATCGAAGAAAATGCATTTGGAGATGTTATTGGCAGAGATACGCTCGATTCATATTCAGATAATATTTCAGTAAAATCAAAAAGTTTTATCGGTCCCGAACTTTCCTTTAATTATAATTCAACAAATTATGCAGGAAGAATTGTAGATCAGTATACTGAGTCCAAAGCTTCGTTAGTGATGATGTTAATTTCGTATTTATCGGATACTACATATATAACAGCATTAAAAAATGGTTCTGTAATAGTTGAAAGTGCCAGGTTTGTTATTCTTCCAAAATCTACTATCGGTAATGAGGATGATTATTGGGATATTGATGTTCATCCGTTAACATCAGTATGGAATGGAAGCTCGGGAATAAAAAAATCCGATATGGATACACTATGTGATAATTCGATAAATATGAAAACAGGTTCAATTGAAAAGCTTAACGACAGTCTGTATACTTTTCCTGTTGATAAACAAATTATGACTGAATGGTTATATACAAGAGCCGATGATTCTTTGGAATATAAATATAAAGGGGTAGTTTTTACTCCAAAATCTGGTACAAAAAAGATGTTAGGTTTTAATTCCTCTGATTCTGTTTATATGCCTCGTATCGAAGTATTTGTACGAAAAACTGCTGGTGCTGAATTGGACACAGTTGTTTTCTATCCTAAATTTAAAGATGCAATGATGCACGTTGTTACTTATGGGCAGAGTTCGTTTGACAACCAGAACATAGTCCTTCAAGGCGGTATTCCCATAAGAAGTTACCTGTTTTTTGATTATCTAAAACAACTTCCTGAAGATATTATTATAAATAAAGCTGTTTTAGAGTTGACAATTGATACACTGAAAGCTTTTAAAACCAATAATAAAATTGAAGCAGTTTATGTTTCTGCATTAAGTGACAGTTTGGATATATCAAAAATCAGTGAATCCTCGTCCTCATCTGAATTAACAAGGGAAAAGAATAAATTTATCGGTAATATCACCTCAATAATTGACGGCCAAAACTACTCAAAAATAAACTTTGGTTTTTTACTTAGTGTTGAAGATGAGATTGGAAATATTAGCCGCGATATGATTTATTCGGAAAGCAATCCCGATCCTGAAAAAAGACCTAAATTAACAATTTACTATACGAAGAAGAATTAATATGATGAAAATTATAAAAATTATTTGTTCAGGTTTACTCGTTTTTTCTTCAATTTTTGCCGGAGGAGGTTCGGTATACTCACGTTACGGATTAGGAGATGTTTATTTTGGAACTAGTGCCAGAATTTCTGCAATGGGCGGATTGGGATTATCACTATCCGATAAGAATTATATAAATAATTTGAATCCTGCCGGTTGGAACAGAATTAACCTAACACGAATTGAGTCGGGAATTAGCCTTTCTGCTAATAAATTAAAAGATGAATCAAGTAAATCAGTTTATAACGATTTTAATTTTAACGGCTTTTCAATAATTCTTCCACTGCAAAGAGATTATGGAATTACTTTAGCCGGTGGAATGATGCCAGTAACTAATGTCCAGTATAATATTACAACTAATGTTACCGAAGGTGATGAAAATTATAATTTGACTTACAAAGGATCAGGAGGATTGTCGAAGTTGTTTTTAGGACTTTCATACCGTCACGCAACAGATATATCTTTTGGAGCATCATTTGAATTTTATACCGGAAAAAACGAGTACACTTCAGGAATATATTTCCAGAATTCCTCGCAAAATTACAATTCAGAATATGTTACTACTTGCAACTTTAAAGGAATAGGATGGAATTTTGGTATAATAAGCAACGATTTATCAAAACTTATTGATCAGCAATTTATTAGCGATTTAAGAATTGGATTGACATATAACTATGTTGGTAAATTAGATACAGATATTCTGAATATTTCAAATACAATTGTTTATTCTGAAATTTTAGGTGATACAACATCTTCCGGAAGATATGATACAAATATTCCGGAATCTTTTGGAACGGGATTATCATTTAAGCTGGATGAGAATTATCTATTTACTTTTGATTATTTAACTCAATTCTGGAAAAATTTAAATTTTGCCGGAAATGAGGCAACTGGTTTAAGAAATTTACAAAAAATTGGCATTGGATTTGAATATAACAGACATGCATCACAATTCGATTCGTTCTGGGAACAGATGATTTTCAGGTGTGGTTTAAGCTTTGAAAACACACAGTACCGGATAAACGGAAAGGATATTAAACAGATTGTTGGAGGAGGAGGTTTTTCAATACCAATGGGAGCTCAGAGTTATTTAGATTTTGGTTTTCAGTATGGACGAAGAGGAACAGCTACTTCGGGATTATTGAAAGAGGACTTTTTCAAAGCTGATATATCATTCAGTTTTGGAGATTTGTGGTTTATTAGAACAGAAAGATAAATTCAAGAAAATAGGAGATAATAAATTGAAAACTTTAAAATTTGTACTATTTGCTGTTGCGCTTGTATGTTTTAGTGCACAAACCTTTAGTCAGACTAATGATGCGGAAATAATGTCAAAGTTCAGTCTTTTTTACGAATATCAGCGCAATAATGATATGTTATCTGCATATCCATATGGTTTGGAGGTGATTAATGCAGATCCTTCTAAATTTATTAAATTTGGTATTTTTAGAAAAATGGATATTATTTTATTTGCTCTTCACGATAGCACCGATACATCAGCGGATGATAAAGTTAAATATGAAAAGGATGCTATGACTATATATGATAATGCTATTAAGTATGAACCTGAAAAAGCAGGCTATTATACTGCACGTAAAGCATATGTTATGGAAGTGTGGTTAAATAAACCAATTTCTGATGTTTTTACTGTATATGAAGAAGCAATTGCTTTGGATGAAAATGTTGATCCTTATTATCAGGATAGATTAGGACAAATGTATAAAGAATTAGCATTAGATAATTCGTCATATAAAGTTTTTGGTCTTCAGTTATATCAAAAACTGCAAGAAAAATATCCGGATGAACAGAGATGGGCTCTCAGAATGGCTGAATTTGCGGATGGTTTAGAAGATTTAGCCAGAATAATGTTTGAGTTGTGGGAAAAAGATAAAGAAAATGATACAAATGCATGGAGTTCAGCTAATACAAGTATGCGTGCAAACCTCTATGATTTAGCCAAACAACCCCTTGAATCTCTTACAAAGAAACATCCCGAAGTTGTAAATTACTGGGTACAGCTTGGTTTAGTCTATTCGAAATTAGATGAAAGAGATAATGCAATTGAAGCATATAAACAATTGATTAAATTAGAACCTTCTAATAAAGACGCTTATATTAACATAGCTTTGGTTTATAAGAAAATGAACCAGCTTTCTGTATCTCGTTCTTATCTTCAAAAGGCTTCATCAGTATCCGAAAACTGGGATTATCCTATATTTATTGAAGCTCAATTATATGAACAAGCCATCAGTAATTGTTCTTCTGGACAGGTATCATTTGAAGATAAAGTTGCATATAAACTTGCATACGATACATATTTAAAAGCTGCTAGAATGGGAGGACAACATTCAGGATCTGCCAGTGAAAGAGCCGGATCACTTAAAAATGCTTGTCCAACACAAGAAGATTATTTCTTCAGAAATTATAAATCGGGAAATGAAATTGCAGTTAATGGTAAATGCTACGATTGGATTGGTAAAAAAATTGTTGTACCATAAAAATTAAAACAGGAACAGTGATGTTAAAATACTTAGAAAATGATAAAGAAATACTTGAAATTGCAAAAAAAGAAATATTCAGGCAGCAGAATAATTTAGAACTTATTGCCAGCGAGAATTTTGTCTCGATGGCTGTTCTTTCAGCTGCCGGATCAGTATTAACAAATAAATATGCCGAAGGCTACAGCGGTAAACGATATTATGGTGGTTGTGAAGTTGTTGATATGGCTGAAGATTTAGCTATAGAAAGGCTTAAAAAAATATTTAATGCCGAATATGCAAATGTACAGCCACATTCAGGTTCGCAGGCAAATATGGCTGTACTTATGACTTTGCTGAAACCTGGAGATACATTTCTTGGATTGAGCCTTGATCATGGAGGACATTTAACTCATGGTTCTCCGGTGAATTTTTCGGGACAATTATACAAAGCTGTTGGATATCCATTAAATAAAGATACTCAGCAGCTTGATTACAATATTGTAGAAAGCTTAGTTAAGGAACATAAACCTAAATTGATAATTACCGGGGCAAGCGCTTATTCGCGTGATTGGGACTATTCTAAATTCCGTGAAATTGCTGACAGATATAATACTTTGCTTATGTGCGATATGGCTCATCCTGCCGGAATGATTGCAAAAGGATTGCTGAATAATCCTTTGCCGTATTGCGATGTTGTAACTTCTACAACTCATAAAACACTTAGAGGTCCTCGCGGAGGTGTAATTTTAATCGGAAAAGATAAAGAAAATCCGATGGGAATTAAAACATTAAAAGGCGATCGGGTAAAGATGATGTCCGAGGTTTTTGACAGTCAGGTTATGCCTGGAATTCAGGGCGGTCCTTTAATGCACGTAATAATGGCAAAAGCTGTTGCTTTTGGTGAGGTATTAAGTGAATCATTTACAGGATATGCCCAGCAGATTAAGAAAAACGCAAAAGTTCTATCTGAAAAATTAATTAAATCCGATTACAAAATTGTATCTGGCGGAACAGACAATCATTTGATGCTTGTTGATCTTTCAAATAAGAATATTAGCGGAAAAGCTGCAGAAAAGGCTCTCGAAAAAGCTAATATTACTGTTAATAAGAATATGATTCCATTCGATACAAAAAGTCCGTTTGTTACAAGCGGTATCAGAATAGGAACACCGGCAATGACAACACGCGGTATGAAAGAACAAGAAATGGAAATAATTGCCGAGTTAATAAACCAAGTAATTGTAAATCCTGAAAATGAAACTGTAATTGAAAATGTAAAAAAAGATGTAATCAATTTATGTTCAAAATTCCCTCTTTATTCAGAATTAATTTGAAAATGAATAGTGGATCAGTCAGAAAATAAAACTTTAAAAGATGACCGGGAAGCGGAAATGCCGTTTCTCGATCATCTGGAAGAGTTAAGATGGCGGATCATATTTTCAATTATTGGAATTGCTGCAGGAACAATACTATCGTGGATATTTATAGATTACATTATCGAAGATATTCTGCTTTACCCCGCATTAAAACATTCAATTAAACTTCAAAATATTCAACCTTTCGGACAATTAGTATTGTATTTCAAGGTTGCAATTATTATTGGAATAATTATAAGTATACCAAATATTTTCTATCAGGTATGGAAATTCATTTCCCCGGCTTTAAAGGAAAACGAGAAAAAATATATTTCTTCAATAGTTTTATTTTCATCAATCTGTTTTTTAGCAGGAATAATGTTTGCATATTATATTATGCTTCCTTTTACATTGAAATTTATTAATGTATTTGGCACAGATTCGGTTGAAAACAATTTCTCGCTTGATTTATATTTTGATATAATATTGAGCATAATGCTTGCTGCCGGAGTGGTTTTTGAACTTCCGATGCTTTCATTTTTCCTGTCTAAAATCGGAATATTAAAACCGGAATTTATGAGGAAATTCAGAAGACATTCAATAGTATTTATTCTTGTTATTGCTGCTTTTTTAACTCCCGGAACAGATCCGGTTGCACAGATTCTTTTAGCAATTCCTTTGTTAATATTATATGAAATAAGTATTTTTGTATCGAAATATTCGCAGAAAAAAAATTGATAACAGATAAATTAACAAAGATAAGCAAGCCCATAGAAAATGAACTAAAGCAGTTTTCGTTGTTATTCCGAGAAACAATGAAAACCAAAGTTGCATTAGTGAATTTGATTACAGGATATATATTAAAGCAAAAGGGGAAAAAAATACGTCCAACTCTGGTACTTCTTTCAGCAAAAATTGCTGGTAAAGTGAACGAAAGATCTTACAGAGGTGCTATTCTTGTTGAGCTTTTGCATACAGCAACATTGGTTCACGATGATGTTGTCGACTCATCGGAGGAAAGAAGAGGCTTTCCTTCAATAAATGCAGTTTGGAAAAATAAAATTGCTGTTTTAATTGGAGATTATCTGTTATCGCGCGGACTTCTTTTATCTGTTGATAATAACGATACTGACTTTTTACAGGTTATGACACGAACTGTAAAAAGGATGTCGGAAGGCGAACTTTTACAAATAAGCAAAACACGCAAGCTTAATATCGATGAAGAAACGTATTTCAGGATTATTTCAGATAAAACCGCATCCTTACTGTCTACTTGCTGCGAAATAGGGGCTTTGAGTGCAGGTGATGACATGAAAATCAGAAATTCACTTAAAAATTATGGAGAAAATCTTGGCATAGCGTTCCAGATAAAAGATGATATACTTGACTTTAACGGGAAAAATGGATTTTTAGGAAAACCACTTGGCGGCGATGTAAAAGAAAAAAAAATAACTTTACCTTTGATTTATGCTTTGAATAAAAGCGACAAAGCAGAAAGAAAAAAAATTATTCATCTCATTAAAAATGGTAAAAAGAAAGAAAATCTAAAAAAAGTTGTTGATATTGTAAACTTTAGCGGCGGTATTGAATATGCAGAAAAAGTAGCAAATGATTATATTAATAGAGCAAAAAATGAGCTTGCTATTTTTCCTGATTCGGAAATCAAAAAATCGCTTAATGATCTTTTAGACTTTGTTGTAAACAGGACAAAATAATTTATGATTATTTTCAGCATAAGCAAAAGAATTAAAAACTTTTTTAAGGTTATTGTACAAAAAAAGCAGCCTTCCGAAAATATTTATATAATAAAAGATGATAAATATCTTGCTGATATTCCAAATAAAAACGGATATTACAGATTTTTTTATCCAAATGGAAATGTTAAAGCCGAATGCCACTATATAAGTGATAGACTTGAAGGAATTTCTAATTTTTATTATCCCTCCGGTAAAATTGAACGCAAAGAAAATTATCGAAAAGGGGTGCTGGACGGACTATCATTTTACTACTCCGAAACTGGCGGAAAAAAAAGCGAAGTCTATTATTTGGATGGATTAGTTAAGTCGCGCAAGGATTTTTAATAAAGGAAGCTACGATATTAAAAAGTATTTATCATTTCTGAAACGGGTTATTTTATAATTTAGTGTATTACAGAAGTAAGTGATTATTTATAAAACGAATGAATAATTATTTTTGTATTTTGATTGAAATGATGTTAATAACAGAAACGTTTAAACTTATTTATAAAGAGATACTAACTGACCTAACTGAAAATTGAACTGCACTATTATTCGCTGTTTGCCATAAAAGTGTAAATTTAAAGGATTATTTTCATCCTATTTCTTAAATTACGATTTATAAAAACACAAAAAAATGGATAAGTTATTTTCTATTTAGAAGTTATCCTGAATTAAACTTTAAGGTTAATAATGAAACAATATCT
>CAYTFZ010000002.1:66048-90189 GCA_964437215.1 uncultured Melioribacteraceae bacterium
CATATTTATTGTGCTGATAAAGGTTCTCCGATGGAAAAATATGACCACATTGAAGGATTAAAAGAGCAGCTTAAACGTGAACCGCTGGAACTTCCGAAACTTGTTATTGCTAAAAAACCAATTGATACACTTACTTTTGAAGATTTTGAACTTATCGGATACAAGCATCTGGAAGCAATTAAATTTGAAGTTGCAGTTTGACAACTGTAAACGGTGGTAATTTGAAAATAATAATAATTGCAGCTGTATCGGCAAATTTTGTTATCGGCAACGATGAAAAAATTCCATGGCATTCATCCGAAGATTTTAAGCATTTTAAAAAAACCACATTAGGTTTTCCTTTAATTATGGGCAGAAAAACATTCGAATCTATCGGTAAACCGCTTCCCGGAAGAGAGACTTTGATAATCAGCAGTAATAATAATTACAGAGTACCCGAAAATGTAAAAGTATTTCCGACAATAATAAACGCTTTAGATTATTGCAGAAGTAAAAAATCTGAAAAAGTTTTTATTTGCGGAGGCGGAACAATATATAAAAATTCAATGAACCTTGCAGATGAACTTTTAATAACTGAGATGAAATTTAATGCTGAAGGGAATATATATTTCCCAAAAATAAATAAGGACATTTGGAATGTTCAAGAAGTTCTTGCTGATAATGAAGAATTTAAAATAGTTAATTACAAAAAAAAATGAATAAAATAAAACTTCTGCCGGAGCAGATATCAAATAAAATTGCTGCCGGTGAGGTAGTGCAGCGTCCTGAATCGGTGGTTAAGGAATTACTTGAAAATGCAATTGATTCCGGCGCAGATAAAATAGAATTAGTGATTAAACAAGCCGGAAAAACGCTTATTCAGGTAAACGACAACGGTTGCGGAATGAGTCAGGATGATGCAGTCCTTTGTATTCAAAGGCACGCGACAAGTAAAATTACTGAAGCTGAGGATTTAGAAAAAATTTCTACTTACGGATTTAGAGGTGAAGCGCTAAGTTCGGTTGCTGCAGTAAGCCTTCTTGAAATACGAACTGAATTAGCGGATGAGGAAATAGGTACATTTATAAAGATTGATGGCGGTCAGGAATTGTTATGTGAAAAAGGTTCATTTGCTAAAGGAACTTCTGTATCTGTAAAAAATCTTTTTTATAACACGCCTGCGCGCCGTAACTTTTTAAAATCAAATTCTACAGAACTTAAGCATATAGTAGAAACATTCAAGAATGCTGCGTTATCGCACCCGGAAATTGAATTTCAGTTTTACAATGACGACGATTTGATTTTTTCACTTAATAAAAGTGATCTCCGGAATAGACTTTCGGATCTTTTCGGTGAAGAGATAATTGCAGAAACAATTCCTGTTTACGAACCGACCGATTACATTTCAATTTCCGGATTTATTGCAAAACCAATATATTCTGGTAAAAACAGGGGTGATCAAAGACTTTTTATAAATAACCGATTTGTAAACTCGCGGATAATTAATCATGCGGTTTTTTCATCTTACGATGAAATGATTAATAAGGGCGATTATCCATTTTATATTCTATTCTTAAAATTAGATCAGTCAAAAATTGATATTAATGTACACCCTCAGAAACTTGAAGTAAAATTTGACGACGAAAAGGGAATTTATTCTATTGTAAAAGCAGTTATACGAAAAAGTCTGGGAAGTTACGATCTTATTCCTTCAATTAAATTTAATAGTACGGGTGATGGATTATCCTTTGCCGACAGCAGGAATGCGGAAATAAAAAGAGATAATATCAACCCTTATAAAGGAAAAAGCGTTTTTCAGGATGAAGAAATAGATAAGATTTTTGCATCTATAAATACCGAAATTAAAAACAACGTTCCTGTAACAGAATCTCCATTCGGGTTTTCGCCGAAAGGGGAGATTTATCATTCGCAAAAACGCGATTTGGATAATGAAATTGAAGACGAAAATGATGAACCGGTTTTCTTTCTATTACACAAAAAATATATCCTATCGCAGATAAAAAGCGGATTAATGATAATAGATGCGCATGTTGCCCACGAAAGAATTTTGTATGAAAAGGCGTTACAATCTTTTTCCAGAAATATGCCTTTTTCGCAGCAGCTTTTATTTGCGCAGGATTTGCAGTTAGATCCTGCTGATTACGAACTTGTAAAAGAGCTTGAAGGATATTTATTCAGTCTTGGTTTCGAACTGAAGCTTCAGCCGAAAAATAAAGTAAAAATATTAGGTGTTCCCCCGGATGTTAAAGTAGGGTTTGAAACTGAACTTTTAAAAGATATACTATTTGAATACAGAAACTACTCTCTGAATGATAATACACAGATAGTTGAAAATCTTGCAAAATCATTTGCCTGTAAGGCCGCAATTAAGGCCGGTTACAGATTAACAGATAAAGAAATGCGTTTACTTGTCGATCAGCTTTTTGCAACTTCGCGTCCTAATGTATGTCCTCATGGCAGACCGATTGTAATAAGAATTCAATTGGATGAATTTGATAAGAGATTTGGAAGATAATTCTATGATGCTTATTTTTAGCCGTTAAATCTTATTGTGTGAAAAAAAATTGAAAATCAAAGAATATTTTAAGCTTCTGAGGGTTGTTCATTGGATAAAAAACTTGTTTGTTTTTGTTCCTCTTTTATACTCAAAAAATCTATTTAATCAGGAATTATTTACTCTATCCTTAAGAGGTGTATTTGCTTTCAGTTTTTTAGCAAGTACTATCTACATTATAAATGATATTCTGGATGCGGATTTCGACAGACAGCATCCTCACAAAAAAGATAGGCCAATTGCTAAAGGCACCGTTAAAATTAAAGAAGCAGTTTCTATAATGTTTTTGCTTTCTGCCGGAATTATTTTACTTGTAACTGGTACCGGCTGGCAATTTCCTGCGGTTTTATTTGCATACTTCATAATAAACACGCTTTATTCTTTTAAATTCAAAAACATTGCTATTATTGATATTTTATGTATTGCTTCGGGATTTACGCTCAGGATAGTTGGAGGAGCATTTCTTATAAATGTAAGTATTTCAAGCTGGCTTGTTTTAACGACTCTTTTTATTTCGCTTTTTCTGGCAATAATGAAACGCCGTTCGGAAATATTGAATATATCACATTTTACGTCTACACGTATTGTTCTGAAGGAATATACTGAAGGATACCTCAATGTGCTGTCTACAATTTCGGCCACGGCTGTTATTGTCTGTTATGCGCTATATACTGTTTCCGAAAAAACTATTGATTTTTTCCAGACGGAAAATCTTGTTTATACGATGATATTTGTAATTTATGGAATTTTTCGTTTTATGTATCTGATAATTGTTAAAAAAAGAGATGAAAATGTTGCAGAATTGATCTTAATGGATAAGTCGCTCCTTATTAATATAGGATTGTATATAATATTTACTGCAATAATAATTTATTAGATTTGAAAAATGGAAAGCGATTTAATCATACTTCTTATACTATTACTTTTAAGCGCTTTTTTTTCGGCAAGCGAACTTGCTTTTATTGTTGCAAATAAATTAAAAATTGAATTACGGGCAAGAAAAAACAATTTATCGGCTAAACAAGCATTTTATTTTAATCAGAATCCACAGATGTTTTTTTCGACAATATTAATTGCTAATAATATTGCAAACATTGCCTTCTCATCAATATTTGCGGTCTTTGTTGTTGAATTATTTAATCTCGATGAAATTTATATCTTGTTGATTTCTACAACTATATTACTTTTATTTGGCGAACTTCTTCCAAAATATTTTGCACGCGAATATGCAGATTTTGTAATACTTATATTTGCCCCGATTATCAGGGTAATTAATTACATCATTTATCCTTTTGTAAAAATTATTTCATCTATTTCCTCATTTTTTACAAAATCTGTTAACATAAATGAGGAAAATAATCAATTCTTGTATAGCAAGGAAGAATTTCAGAAATTGGTTCTGGAAAGTGAAGCAGCCGGAAAAGTTGATAAAAATAATTCGGAAATTCTTCACAAAGTATTTGAGCTTGGCGAGCAGAAAATTTATGAGGCTATTTCGCCAAGGACTGAGATTGTAGGTGTAGAGATAAATTCAAGCATCGATGAAGTAATAAATAAATTTGTTCAGTCGAGTTATTCTAAACTTCCTGTTTACGAAGAAAATCTGGATAATATTAAAGGAGTTGTTTTGGCATACGATCTTTTTGAAAGTCCGCAAAACCTTAGGAGTATAATGCGGGAAGTAATATTTGTACCTGATACAAAAAAAAGTTTGGATATGCTTAATGAATTCCTGCAAAAACATGCATCTATTGCCATAGTTGTTGACGAGTTTGGCGGTACTGCAGGCATAATTACTTTAGAAGATATTATGGAAGAACTTTTTGGGGAGATACGCGATGAGTATGATGTTGATGAAAATGTATGTAAAAAAATAGATGAAGATATATTTATTTTCAGTGCAAAAATTGAGACAGATTACATAAATGAACAATATAATTTAGGTGTTCCCGAAGGAGATTACGAAACGATCGGTGGATACATAACTACAAAAATAGGGCGCATTCCGCTTCAGGGTGAAAATTTAACAATAGATAGTTTTAATATAATTATACTTCGTTCAAGTAAGACTAAAATTGATTTAATAAAATTGATTGTTGATGTTGAAAAAATCAAACCGATTTAATTTTTAATTTATTTTAGCTTTTATTGTTGTTAACAAAAAAGTGGGTTATGACAAAAAAGTTTTTTTTATTACTAAAATTAAACTCATTTATTTCGATTATTAGTTATCTTTTTCATAGTCCTATTTTTAATAAACAATATGATTTCAGAGAAATTAATTATTAGATACATTTATTTTTGCAGAATTATTGTCCTTTTTTATTTCATTGTAAATTTAACACTATCACAAACCGAAGATATAGAATTTGATCATCTCACCTCAGAAGATGGATTATCATTAAATACTGTAACAAAAATATTACAAGATAAAAACGGATTTATATGGTTTGGTACATATAACGGACTTAACCGATTTGATGGGTATAGTTTTAAAATATTTCTGCAGGATAGAAATAATTCCAATAGTATTTCCAATCATTCAATTTGGGCCCTTCACGAAGACCAATTCGGTTATATTTGGATAGGTACACTAAATGGTTTAAATAGATACGATCCCAAAACTGAAAAATTTAAACAATATAAAAATGACCCAAAAGATTTTCACAGCATTTCTCACAACCAAATTCTTTCTATCTTTGAAGATAAAGATGGTAACATTTGGGTTGGGACTTATAACGGGATTAACAGATATAACAGGGAAACAGATAATTTTACTGTTATTAAAAAAGTTAGTTCATCCCTGAATACTGATTCTTTGAATATAGTATCGTCTATTGAAGAAGATTACATAGGAAACCTTTGGTTAGGTACATGGAATGGTTTATCCTATATGAAAAAGGATGGGCAAATTATTAAAACTTACTTTACTCAAAAGACAGGAAATAAAATCGTAAATAATCGTATGATCCGTTCACTCCTTTATGACGATAATAATAATAATTTGTGGATTGGAACTGATGGTGAAGGCTTAATTAAATACGATCAAATCAGAGACATATTTAAAGTATATAAAACTGATTCAAATAATCCGTTTAGTATTTCGCATAATCATATTGCGTCAATCTATAAAGATAATGAAGGAAATATGTGGATTGGTTCTTTTAACGGATTAAATAAATATAATGAGAAATCTGAAAGCTTTTCCAGATATTATAATAATCCTTCAAAACCAAACAGTTTAGTAGATAATAGAATTTATTCAATAACTTCTGATTTAGATGGAATAATCTGGGTAGGGACTGCTGGCGGGGTAAGCAGATTTATTTTTTCAAAAAATCCATTTCATTTTTTTTCTAATATAGATTTTATTCAAAAGAATAAACTAATGACCGACAGGATATATACAATTTATGCTGGGAAACAAGATGAATTATATATTGGTGGGTTTGATGGTTTAGAAATGATTGATTTAAAGAGTGAAAAATTTAAAGTTATAAAAAAAGATAATAAAAACTTTGAAAGGCAAACAGAAAACTTTGTGCGTTCGGTGATAGAAAGCAAAAATGGTAAATTATGGATTGGAACTAGTTATCATGGTCTGTTCGAATATGATCCTGAGAGCGGAAACATAAAGCAATTTATCTATGATTCCCATGATACAACTTCTATTAGCAATAATGGAATTACATCAATTCTTGAAGATAAGAAAGGAAATATTTGGGTAGGAACTTGGTGGGGATTTAACAGATATTACAAAGAAACCGGAAAATTTAAAAGATACCTGCCAAATCCCGATAAGAAAAATACTTTTGGTCATTCGTTAATCTGGACGATTTATGAGGATAGCGAAGGTATTATATGGATTGGAACTGATGGTGGTGGAGTTAATACTTACCATCCGGGAGAGGATAAAATAACCCATTTTACTTTTGGAGGAGAAGAGAATCAGCTTAGCAACAACCGGGTATTTTGTATATATGAATCTAAAAATAAAATTATGTGGTTCGGCACTAACGATGGACTGATTGCTTATAACAGAATAAACAAAAAATATCGCGTATATAATAAAAAAATAGGTTTATCCGGGAATTTAGTTAATTCAATACTTGAAGATGATAATTCAAATATTTGGGTTGGTACAGAAAGCGGACTATCTAAAATAAATCCTCAAACTGAAGAAATATCAGTAATATCAAAAAAGGATGGCTTGCTGGGAAGTGAATTTTCACAAAATGTTGCGGTAAAAACAAGTGACGGTTTCTTTTATTTCGGTTATAGAAAAGGTATTGTTTATTTCCATCCGGATAGTATTCATTTTAGAAAATCGAATGCTCCCATTGTTTTTACTGATTTGAAAATCTTTAATAAATCAGTTCCAATTGAAAAGGATGGAATTCTGCAACAATCTATTTTTAATACTGAAAGTTTAAGAATACCTCCTGATAATGATGTTATTACAATTGATTTTGCATTTCTATCATATTTTAATACTAAAAATCATCTGTATAAATATAAATTGGAAGGATTTGATAAAGACTGGAATAATATCGGTTCCCGAAATTCAGCTACTTATACAAATTTACCTCCAGGTGAATATAAATTTAAAGTAGCGGCAAGCATCGGTAATTTGAATGAAAAGGAAAAAATACTAAGGATAGAAATTATACCAGCTTATTATCAAACACTTTGGTTTCGGATTATTGTAATCGGAATAATTTTATTATCGGTTATCTTATATGCAAAAATAAGAACTAAAGCAATATTGAAACAGAATAAGCTGCTGGAAAGCAAAGTAAGCGAAAGAACGAAGGACCTGGATAAGACTATTAAGGAACTTAATCAGGAAATAGCCAGCAAAGATAAATTCTTTTCAATCATTGCTCACGATTTACGAAGTCCCTTTTTAGCATTATTAGGTTTTTCGAGGTATCTGGTTGATGAAGTAGATGATATTTCGAAAGAGGATCTTAAAGTAGTTGCCGATAATATTCTAAAATCAGCTAAATTAACTTTTGGACTTCTTGAAAATCTGTTATATTGGGCACGTATTAAAACAGGCAGAATCAATTTTGAGCCAAATAAGATAAGTATAAATAGCATTTTAGATGAAATGATTGAACTTTATAAAAGCAATGCTGAAAATAAAGAGATTAAACTAAAAATAACTTCTGATAATAAGATCTATGCGTTTTCCGATCCTAATATGGTAAAGACAATTCTTCGCAATTTAATATCAAACGCAATTAAATTTACAGATAGAGGCGGGGAAATTGATATAAAAGTTGAATCAGATGATAAAAATATACTTATCAAAGTTAAGGACACTGGTGTTGGAATGAGCCAGGAAAAAATTAATAAACTCTTCCAAATTGATCAAAATATTTCTTCTGCCGGCACCCAAAATGAAGAAGGTTCCGGGCTTGGACTAATTTTATGTAAGGAATTTATTCACCTCAATAAAGGAGAAATATTTGTTAAATCCCAAAAAGGGAAAGGAACGGAATTCTCCTTTACACTCCCCAAATATCAAGAAAAAATCAGTTAGATTTTTGAAGAATCAAATGACCTAATTTATCGCGCTTGGTTTGAAGATATTTGATATTATTTTCGTTTGGCGTAATTTCTAAAGGAACTCTTTCCGTTATTTCAAGTCCGTAACCTTGAAGACCAGCTACCTTTTTAGTGTTATTAGTCAGCAGTTTTATTTTCTTTAGTCCAAGTTCCAAAAGTATTTGGGCACCTATTCCGTAATCGCGCAAATCTGCTTTAAAGCCAAGTTCTTCATTAGCTTCAACAGTATCAAAACCTTTATCCTGAAGATCGTAAGCTTTAATCTTATTAACCAGACCAATGCCTCTTCCTTCCTGCCTCATATAAAGCAAAACTCCTTTTCCTGTATCTTCAATAATTTTAAGAGAAGTAATTAACTGATCGTGGCAGTCGCACCGCAGAGAATGAAATACATCGCCGGTCATACATTCCGAGTGAAGCCTTACAAGTGTAGGTTCTTCAGAATTTATATCTCCTTTAACCAAAGCAATATGCTCTTTTTTATCAATTATACTTACAAAAAGATTCAGTTCAAATTTCCCTAATTGAGTAGGCAGAGGTATCGATGTAATTTTTTCAATCAGTTTATCTTTTTGAACGCGGTATTTAAATATTTGTTCAACACTTATTATTTTTAATTTATGGTCATTCGAAACTTTCTGCAAATCGTTTATTCGTGCCATCGAGCCGTTATCATTTAGAATTTCGCATAACACTCCGGTTCCGTCTAATCCGGCTAATTTGCAAAGATCAACAACAGCTTCTGTATGTCCGGGGCGTCCTAATACACCTTCTTCTGTTGCAATAAGAGGGAAAATGTGACCGGGTTTACCGAAATCTTCAGGTTTAGAACCAAGTTTAGCAATTTTATTGATTGTAACGGCTCTGTCTTCAGCAGATATTCCGGTGGTTGTTCCTTCAATTGCATCTACCGAAACAGAAAAACGAGTTCCGTGAAGAGCGCTGTTGTTACTAATCATCATAGGCAGTTCAAGTTCGCAGGCACGTTTTTCTGTTATAGGTACGCATATTAACCCGCGTCCGTACTTTGCCATAAAATTTACTTTTTCGGCAGTAATAAATTCTGCTGCGCATACAAAATCGCCTTCGTTTTCACGATTTTCATCGTCAACAATAATGATAATATTTCCTTGTTTAATTTCTTTTATTGCTTCTTCAACGGAACAAAACATCGCTTTCCCTATAAATATTATTTAATTACTGTAGCTATAGCCGATCTTTCGAATTTAAGTTTTACGTTATTTCCGCAATCAACTAATACTGTTTTATCTTCTAATCCTGCAACTGTACCATGAATTCCGCTGCTGGTTACAATTTTATCGCCTTTTTGAATAGCATTTATCATTGCGTCCCTTTCTTTCTGGCGTTTCTGTTGCGGTCTGATAATCATAAAATAAAAAATAGCGAAAATTGCTCCGAACATTATTAATGTTCCAACCAATCCTCCTCCGCCTTCGCCGCCCTGAGGCGCCATTGCAAAAATAAGATTCATATTATTCCTCCTTTAATCCGTTTTCTTTTTGTGAAATTTTATTGATAATTGATTTTTTCCAATCAGTGTAATTATTTTCTATTATTGCTTTCCGAGCTTGTTTTACAAGGTTAAGATAAAATGTTAAATTATGAATTGAAGATAATTCGTAGGCCAGAATTTCTTTGGCTGTAAAAAGGTGGCGCAGATATGCCTTTGAAAAATTTCTGCAAGTATAACAATTACAATTGTTGTCCAAAGGTGTAAAATCGTCCTTGTACGAATTATTTCTTATTGAAACTATGCCTTCGGATGTAAAAAGATATGCGTTGCGCGCATTGCGGGTGGGCATAACGCAATCGAACATATCAATTCCTCTTTCAATACATTCGAGAATATTTTCCGGTCTCCCTACGCCCATCAAATAACGAGGCTGGTTTTCAGGAAGGAAATCGGAAGTAAAATTAACTATATCGTACATTGTTTCAGCAGGTTCGCCTACAGCTAAACCTCCAATTGCATAACCGTCAAATCCGATGGAAGTAAGATCTGCAGCCGACTTTTCGCGCAAATCTTTATAAATGCTGCCTTGAACTATTCCAAAAAGATATTGCTCATTTCCGTAAAGAGGGGTGGAGTTTTCGAAAGCTTTTTTATTTAGCCAAGCCCATTCGGAAGTAAGAATTTGTGATTTCTTTGCATATTCATATTCGCAGGGATAAGGAGTGCATTCGTCCAAAACCATCATTATATCGGAACCGATGCTTCTTTGTATTTCAATTACTTTTTCGGGTGAAAAAAAATGTTTAGATCCGTCGAGGTGCGAGCGGAATTCTACTCCGTCTTTTTTCATTTTCCGCAGAGCTGACAGACTATAAACCTGAAAACCGCCGCTGTCGGTTAAAACAGGTTTTTCCCAATTCATAAACTTGTGAAGTCCTCCGGCTTTTTCCAGTATTTTTGTTCCCGGGCGCAAATATAAATGATAAGTGTTCCCTAAAATAATCTGAGCTTCAATTTCATCTGCAAGAATTCTTTGAGGTACAGCCTTTACAGTTCCTTGAGTTCCTACCGGCATAAAAATAGGAGTTTCCACAAGACCTCGGCTTGTATGCAAAACACCAGCCCGGGCTTTGCTTTTTGAATCTTTATTAACTAACGAAAATTTCAAATGTAATCTTAATTATTTTTTTAAAATCAGATTTAAAAAATACGTTAATTATTGATGATCTTCCATATAATTATAGTATAAATAATTTACTGCATATTTATATTAAAAAAATAAGTAAATACTTATATATTAAGTTAAAAGTATTTATATTTTAAGTGGTACAATAATTTTTGTTAACGGAGGTTTGTTTGAAGCTTCTTAAAATAATATTTATGTTCTTTATTTTGTGCAGTACAATAGTTCCCAAAAACGGTGAGATTATTATTGCAAAAATTAACGGAGAAATTGATTTAGGTCTTGCGCCTCATATAAAGCGGGTTGTTGAAGAAGCCGAAAAGATTTCGGCTGAGGCGATAATCTTTGAGATAAATACTTTTGGCGGAAGAGTTGACGCTGCTACTCAGATTAAAGATGCTATATTAAACTGTAAAGTTAAAACTATTGCATTTATAGATAAACGTGCAATTTCCGCTGGAGCACTTATTTCATTGTCCTGCGAAAAGATTGTTATGGTACCCGGGGCATCAATTGGCGCTTCAACTGTTGTGGATCAGTCGGGTGAAAAACAAGCGGAAAAATATCAATCATATATGCGTTCCGAAATGAGGTCTACTGCCGAAAAAAACAAACGACCGACAAAAATTGCAGAAGGAATGGTTGACGAAAGAATTGTTGTTAACGGATTGGTTGACAGCACTCAGCTGATAACTCTCACTTCCGAAGAAGCAGTAAAATATGGGATAGCTGATACAATTTTAACTTCCATAGCTCAAGTAAAAGATTTTTTTAATCTTGAAGAAGCTGAAATTATTGAGTTTGAGACTAACTGGGCTGAAGATCTTGTTAGATTTATTAATAATCCGATTATATCTTCTTTACTTATTATGATAGGACTTGTAGGATTATTTACAGAAATTAAAACACCAGGCTGGGGATTACCCGGAACTGCGGCTGTTATTGCTTTAGTTTTATTTTTCGGAACAAATTATATTCTGGAACTTGCATCCGGTTTGGAAATAATGATTTTTGTAATCGGCGTAATCTTGCTTATAATAGAAATATTTGTTACTCCCGGTTTTGGCGTTATAGGTATTATCGGTATTATATGCATAGTTGGTTCATTATTTTTAGGCTTAGTATCCGATTTCCCTTCAGTTGATACTGATATGCTATATTATGCGGCTATACAATTAGGACTGGCATTTGTATTTTCAACTGTTGCAATAATTATTTTATCAAGGTTTTTGCCAAAAACAAAAATGTGGTCGAATCTTATCCTCGAAAAAAACATCGATGCTTCTTCCGGGTATGTTTCTTATGAACCGGAAATATCAGATTTATCCGGCGAAAAAGGGAAAGCAATTACAGATTTGCGTCCTTCTGGAACAGCTTCTTTCGGCGGTAAGAAATATGATGTTGTAACTTCAGGGGAGTATATTACAAAAGGAACAGATATAATAATTGTAAAAGTTGAAGGTTCGAAAATAGTTGTTGAGTCTGTCTAAATAAAAGTCACTTTAAAAGTTGAGCCGATTCCTTTTTCGCTTTTAACATTTATCAAAGCTTTATTCAGGCGGCAATATTCTTTTACAAGTGCAAGTCCGAGGCCATTTCCTTCAAATTTACGGGTATATCCTTGATCTTCTTGAGTAAAAGCATCAAAAATATGAGGGAGATATTCTTCTTTTATCCCAATTCCGGTATCGGCAACTTCCACAAAAATATTGTTTTCGTTATCTCTTCCGAGCAGTATTCTTATACTGCCCTTATCGGTGTATTTTATTGCGTTATCAATTAAATTTACAAAGATTTGATAAACAGTGTATTCATCAGCAAATATATTGTATGTTTCTTCTTTTTGGCAATCAAGATAAAGATTAAGGTTTTTTTCTGCTGCAATCTTTTTGTATTCAAGATAAAGATTATCGAGGACTCTGCCATAAATATCAAATTTTGTAGGGATATATTCAAATGTTCCTGTATGCAGCTGCGACATATTTAAAATTAAATCTATTGTTCTGATAATTCTTTTACCAGCCCGGTTCATAATAGAAAAGCTTTGAGCAAGCTCAACAGGAATGTTTTCTTCAAGTTCATCTTTTATAAGTCCGGCATAACTTAAAATTGAATTTACGGGAGTGCGGATTTCGTGGGAAATTTGAGCAAGAAATTCAGATTTTAATTTATTCGATTTTTCCGCTTCTTCCTTAGCAGCCATAACTGCCATTTCAATTTTTTTTCTTTCAGTTACATCAATCAGCGATCCGACAACGGCAGGGTTTTCATTAAAAAATGTTCTCGACCCATAAATTTCGACGTGTATAATCTGTTTGTTCTTTTTAATGCATCGGAAATCAGAATTTATGTAATTGGAAGTGCCGGCAAGATTATTTTCAAAATTATTAGAGACAACTTCCAAATCTTCGGAGTGAATAATATCTTGAAGTTTAAGCTTGTCATTATCATCATTCCTTTCGAAACCTAAAATTTGAATGAGTTTCTGATTCATATATTTAAAAACGCCGTCTTGGATAAGAAAAATCCCGATTATTGATTTTTCAGCAAAATCACGAAATTTGTTTTCCGATTCGATAAGACTTTTTTCATATTTTTTTCTTTCGGATACATCCCGGATAATGGCTTGCAGATAATTATCTTCGCCTACGATAATATTGTTTAAACTTACTTCTGTATCGAAGAGTGTTCCATCTTTTTTTCTGTTAATCCATTCAAAAAATTGGGTTTCTCCAGTTAAGGCTTTACTTATTTTTTCAGTTGTATTTCTTACAGAATTTATTTCTTTTTCAGAGTCAACGCTGAAAAATTCGAAAGGGGAGTGCGATATAATTTCGTGATGAGAGCATTTAAGCAGTTCCAGAGCTTTTATATTGCAGTCTACAATAACAAAATCTTTAATTATTATAATAGCATCGTTTGCCGTTTCAAAAAGCGTACGATATTTTAACTCATTATCTTTTATATATTTTTCGGAATCCTTCCTTTGAGAAATATCTCTTATGATAGCAATTACACGTTTTATATTATTTGTTCGGTAGAATTTCGTACTAATTTCAATCCACACTTTTTTATTATTCTTATCTCTTGCTGTCATTTCCGAAAATTGAAGTCCTGCAAATTCGGTGCTTTTTATTAATCCTGAAAAAGAAATGCAGTTGTTTTCGCTGCCTCTTATTAAATCATCGGGATTTATATTAAAAATATCGAGATAAGAATAACCGAATAGGTCTAATGCAGCACTGTTTACATCAAGAATATTGCCGTTTTCGGGGTCGCATATAAAAATTGCTTCGCTGGCAGCATTGAATGTTTCGCGGTAATTTTTAAGACTGAACTGCATTAAATCGGAAGTGTCGTTTTTATTGCTTTTTGAAAACACGCCTAACAAAATATCATCTTCACTGTTTAATAATACAGCATTGAAATCAACAAATATTTCTTTGCCGCAATCGGGTTTAAATAATAATTGAACAGAAATTGAATTTTGCGAAGCTGCCTTTTTAATAATTTCCGAAAAGGATTTTTGTTTCCCGTTTTCAAACATATTGAAAACAATATCGAGATTTTGCGCGGTTAAAGCAATATTATCAGGATTATTTCCTAAAAAATTAAAAAGAAAATTATCGTTAGCAAACAAGATTTTACTTTCTGAATTTATTAAAATTCTGGCACCGAGTTTATTATCGGCCAGCATTCTGTATTTTTCAAAAACCTTGTTTCCCAAATTAGCCTCTATAGATAATTATCCTTAATTATTTTCTGAGAAAAAGACCAAGCTGCAAGAGTCAGCCCGTCCCATATAATTTGTTGTGCAATCATACTTTTAATTTCATCGAAAGTAAAGCTGTATAATTCAAAATCTTCAGTAATATCGGCAGGCAAAGGATTTTCTGTTAATTCCGATGCAATAAAAACTGTGCATAATTCGTCGCTGGCGCCAGTATATGGTGCAAAAAAACCCGTTTTAATAATTTTTGCCGCAGAAAAACCGGTTTCTTCTCGCAATTCTTTTTGGGCATTCTCTTCAAACGAAAGTCCATCTTCAACCGAACCGCAGGGGAATTCGAGACTTTCCATTTGGTTAAGGTATCTGTATTGATTAACCATCAGGATTTTTCCGCCAGAGGTAATGGGAATGACCATTGTAGAGCCGTTGGTATGGACGTAATGATATTCAAGCTGGTTACTGCCGTTAATGTTGAATTTATCAATTTTATACGACCAGTGTGCATTTTGCTTAAAAGTGCTTTCGCTTATTTTATTCCATTTTTTTAATGGCATTATAATCCGTAATTTTCAAGTAATTCTTTTCTCGAAAAAAAGTGTGATATTTCAATTGCGGCGTTTTCATCAGAGTCGGAACCATGAATAATATTTTGAGTTATACTATCGGCAAATAATTTGCGGATAGTGCCATCGGCAGCTTTAGCCGGATCGGTGGCGCCAATTAAAGTTCTGAAATCGTTTACGGCATTTTCCTTTTCGAGCACAACCGGAAGACAAGGTCCTGAAGTTATATAATCAAGTAATGAGCCAAAAAAAGGTTTATCGCGATGAATTTCGTAAAATCCGCCGGCAGAATCTTTATTAAGGCGCACCATTTTAATTGCCTTAATTGTAAATCCGGCTGATGTAATTTTAGTTAATACTTCTCCAATAAGATTTTTTCTTACGCAATCCGGTTTAAGAATTGCTAAAGTTCTGTTATTCAATTTAATCTCCCAAATTAAGCGTGTAATTATACTATAAATTTATAATAAATTTTTTAATGTAATTCCGATATCGGCAGGGGAATCGGCAACGGCAATTCCTGCTTTTTTTAAAGTGTCAATTTTATCAGCTGCGGTTCCTTTGCCTCCGCTGATTATTGCTCCTGCGTGTCCCATTCTTCTTCCGGGCGGGGCTGTTCTTCCTGCAATAAATGCTGCAACGGGTTTTTTCACATTATTTTTTATGAATAATGCGGCATCCTCTTCGGCAGTGCCTCCGATTTCACCGATCATAATTATACCTTCGGTTTCAGGGTCTTCATTAAAAAGTCGGATTATTTCCTTGAACTGAGTTCCTATTACAGGATCGCCTCCTATTCCAACACAAGTTGACTGACCCAGACCGAGATCTGTTAATTGTTTCACAGTTTCGTAAGTTAAAGTTCCGCTTCGCGAAACAACGCCAATATTTCCTGGTTTATGAATGAATCCCGGCATTATCCCGATTTTTGTTTTTCCCGGTGAAATTATTCCGGGACAATTTGGTCCAATAAGATGAATATCTTTCCCCTTGATATAATCATAAACACTAATCATATCGTTAACAGGAATTCCTTCGGTAATGCAGATTATAAGTTTGATATTACAGTAGGCTGCTTCAAGAATTGCATCTGCAGCAAAGGCTGCAGGTACAAATATAACAGAAGCATCTATCTTAAAGTTTCTTGCAGCATCAGCAACTGTATTGAAAACGGGAATTTCTGATATTTTTGTTCCGCCTTTATTCGGGGTAACACCGGCAATAATCTTCGTTCCGTATTCAATCATTTGGGCAGTGTGAAAAGCGCCTTCGCTTCCGGTAATTCCCTGAACAATTACATTTGTATTTTGATCTGCAAGTATACTCATTATTTACTTGTTATTTTTGAAATTTTCTCCAATAAAACGGCTGATATTTATCAGTTTGTTTTCCTGAAAATGATTTGTCATAAATTGTATTCCAATAGGCAGATTTTGCTTATTAACGCCTGCAGGTATACTTATCCCGGGAATTCCGGCAAGATTTGCAGATGTTGTATAAATATCACCAAGATACATCTGAAGCGGATCGTCCGCTTTTTCGCCGATTTTGTAAGCTGCCGTAGGAGCTGTGGGAGTAATAAGCAGGTCAACTTGCTTAAAAGCATTTTCAAAATCGTTTTTAAATAATCTGCGTACTTGTTGTGCTTTCCGGTAGTATGCATCGTAATAGCCAGCTGATAGAACATAAGTCCCCAGCATTATTCTTCGTTTAACCTCCTCACCGAATCCTTCTGACCGGGAATGAGTGTACATATCGGCAAGAGAACTTGCGGAATCCGAGCGGAAACCGTATCTGGCTCCGTCGAAACGTGAAAGATTTGATGATGCTTCGGCAGTTGTTAAAATGTAATATGTTGCAATAGAATACTGAGTATATGGCAGATTTATATTAACAATCTCGAATCCTGAGTTTTTAAGAAAGGAAATATATTCTTCAATTCTCAGCTTTATTTCAGGATCAAGACCTTCGGCAAAATATTCTTGTGGAACACCTATTTTATATTTTGAAGTTAGTTCATAATCCTTCCCTGATAAAACAGGTTCTATATTCATCGAAGTAGAGTCTTTTGGATCGAAGCCGGAAATCACTGAAAGTATAAGTTCAGCATCATCAATATTCCCGGTCATCGGACCGATACAATCGAATGAAGACGCGTAAGCTGTTAAACCATATCGCGAAACTCTTCCATAAGTAGGTTTAAGTCCGTAAATACCGCAAAATGCTGCCGGCTGTCTTATCGAACCGCCAGTATCAGTGCCAAGTGCGGCATCACAAAGTTCCGCGGCAACAACAGCAGCCGAACCTCCGCTCGAGCCTCCGGGCACGCGGGAAAGATCGCAGGGATTAAGACAATGTCCGAAGTAAGAGTTTTCATTAGAGGAACCCATTGCAAATTGATCGCAATTGGTTTTACCTATAATTATTGCATCTTCGTCAATTATTTTTTGAACAGCAGTTCCTGTATAAAGTGAAATAAAATCTTTTAATATTCCTGAAGAGCACGTTAGCGGTTTGTCTTTAAGTGCAAGAACATCTTTAATCGCTATAACCATACCTGCTAATCTGCCGGCATTGCCTTGAATAATTTTCTTTTCAATATCCAAAGCGCTTTTTAAAGCATCTTCTTTAAAAATAAAGTTAAAACCGTTTATTTCTTTTTTTTCTTCTACACGGTCAAGAAAATATTTCACATTTTCTGGCAGTGATAATTTTCCGCTTTTTATTAAATTTAATTTTTCGTGATGGTTTCTGTAAGGTAACAATTTAAAGTTCCGGATTTAATTAAATTTATTTTTTATCTTCTTTTTTCTCTTCGTCAGTGTTTTTAATCTCGTCTTCTACTTCGTTTAATGCTTTCTTAAAATCTTTCATCCCTTTGCCAAGTCCTCTGGCAAGTTCTGGAATTTTTTTTGCTCCGAAAAGCAAAAGAATAATAAGAAGAATTATCAGGATTTCACCTGTTCCAAGATTTCCTATAAATGCAAGCATATATTCTCCTTTTTAAATTTCCTTTTTTAGTTCAACCGTCTTATCCGCAGGTTTGAATATTCCGTTAAATATATGTCGTAAAATACTTAAAAATAATACGGCAATCAGTATAAAAAACAAGAAAGAACCTTTTGATATTATTAATACAATAAGAGCTGCAAACGAAAAAATATGCGAAGCAGGTTTTTTCTTCATATCGGATAAAGTAAATTTTGGCAGCGTATCGAAAGTAACTTTGCTTACCATCAGGAATGCCAATGATATGGATAATATTATTACAGAAAGTTCAATGTTATATCTTAAAAAATCGTGTTGGGGGTAATTCAATGTTAAAGCTGCAATTGTAAGGGCAGCAAAAGGAATGGGCACGCCTGTAAAGTATGATTTATCAAAACCGGTAAGCTGGACGTTGAATCTTGCAAGCCTCAATGCTCCGAATACAAGCTGCAGCGAGCTGATAATTATTCCGGTAATTCCATAACCCGAAAGAAATGCAGAATAAATGAGAAACGATGGCGCTGCGCCGAAACTTACTACATCTGCCAGCGAATCGAGTTCAACACCGAATTTGCTTGCGGATTTAGTAAGCCTTGCTACAAGTCCGTCGAGCGCATCAAAAATTGCAGCAAAAGCTATTGCAAGGCACGCATATAGAATTTCACCCTGACTGGCAAACACTATTGAGCAAAAGCCGCTAAAAACATTCAAACAGGTAAAAGTATTAGGGAATACGGAACGGGAAACTTTTGGTTTTTTCATCAGGGCAGCTCAAATAATATTGTTTCGCCGGCAGTTACTTTATCGCCTTCTTTTACTTTTGCAGCCCATTTTTCCGGTACTATTACATCAACTCTGCTGCCGAATTTAATCATTCCGAATCTTTCTCCTGCAGTAACATTTTGACCTGTTTTTAATTCGTATATAATTCTGCGTGCAACAAATCCTGCAACTTGCGTAAATAAAACTTTCCCTTTATCCGAAGTAATTCCTATCATACTTCTTTCATTCCTTTTATCGGCTTTTTCGTGGTTTGCAACAAGATATTCGCCCTCATAATATTTTAAAAAGTCAACCTTTCCTGAAATCGGGATCCGGTTAACGTGTACGTTTAAGGGGGACATAAATATTGAAATTTGTTTGCAAGGTTCGCTGATAAAAACATCAGGCTGAACATCTTTAATAACCAAAACAGTGCCATCGGCAGGCGATAAAATAATATTATTGCCTTTAGGAATATTTCTTTCGGGATCGCGGAAAAAATTTAAGGTGAAAACTAAAAGAAGCACCGAGAACACAATTAAAGTATATTTAATATACGGATTGCTCAGGAAAAAGGATGCTGATATAAGAATAAAGAAAATTACAGCAACAGTTCCAACCGTAAAATAGCCGTATTTCGTAATCATTTTGCTCTTAAATATTAGTGTTTATAATAACTAAAATACAAATTTAATATTTTTTTTAATAATTTCGTTGTGAATATTTTTTTTGTTAAATTTGACTCGAAAAAAAATACTGAATATCGCAAAAATACCCTTAAAAAATAAATTGAGATTTGGAGGAATAATGAAAGGCGGAATGCAGGGAATGCTTAAGCAGATACAGAAAATGCAGGCAGAAATGGAAAAAGTGCAAAACGGTTTAGGAAATAAGACTGTTACGCAGGAAAGCGGCGGCGGAATGGTTAAAGTTACAGCCAACGGAAAAAAAGAAATAATATCGATAAATATTGATCCGGAAGTTATTAAAGAAGACGACAAAGAAATGCTTGAAGATCTTGTTGTTGCTGCAGTAAACAAAGCTTTAGAAGCAGCAAACAAGATGGCGGAAGAAGAATTAGGAAACGTTACCCGCGGAATGATACCTCCGGGTTTGAATATTCCGGGATTTTAATTTGTTAATTGCCGAACCTCTTCAAAAGGTTATTGACGAACTTAGCAAACTTCCTTCGATAGGGAAAAAAACCGCGCAAAGATTAGCCCTTCATTTGTTAAAAACCGATGTAAGTGATGTGCAGAAACTTGCCGAAGCGCTTTTGGAACTGAAGCATAAACTTCAGTTCTGCAAAGTTTGCTTTAACATTTCGGTTGAAGAAAAATGTGCTATATGCAGCAACGAAAAAAGAGAGCACAGTATTATCTGCGTAGTAGAAGATGCAGGAGATATTCTGGCAATTGAAAAAACTAATGAATACAGAGGTCTCTATCATGTTTTGGGCGGTGTTCTTTCACCTCTTAGCGGAATAGGAAGCGAAAACTTAAAAATAAAAGAACTAATTAGCAGATTTTCTTCCGAAAAAATATTGGAAGTAATTATTGCACTTAATCCGGATACAGAAGGTGAAACAACGGCTCATTATCTTGCAGGATTGATTAAACCTTTTGGAATAAAAGTTACGCGTATTGCCAGGGGACTTCCGATAGGCAGCGATATTGAGTTTGCAGACGAAGCAACGATCGGCAGGGCGGTAACCGGAAGAATCGATATTTAAAATGGACAAATGGTTTGTTGATTGGTTTTCTTCGGATGAATATTCCGATGTTTATGCCCACCGCGATGAAAATGACGCATTAAATCTTGTAAAACTTATAACTGAAAACACTCATATACCTCAAAATTCCTGGCTGCTTGATGCCGCCTGCGGATCGGGAAGGTATTTAAATGAATTTTCGGAATTAGGTTTTAACTCTGTCGGGTTCGACCTGAGTATGCCTCTTCTTAGAAAAGCCAAAGAAATAGGCAGCAAAACCGGAAATAATTTTTCACTGATAAATGCAGATATGCGTAATGTATTTATTAAAAAAAAGTTTGACCTTATTTTGAATGTATTTACGAGTTTCGGATATTTTTCCCGGGATGAAGATAATTTCAAATTTATAAAAAATTCCTCGCTGATGATTAAGAGCAGCGGTTTTTTTATTTTTGATTATCTGAACAAAAATTATATTATTAATAATCTTATTCCATATTCGCAGAAAACAATTAATAATAAAATCATTGAGGAATTCAGAGAAATCAATAATGGAAGGGTAATTAAAAAAATGACTATCGGTACGGAATTAGGAATAAAAGAATATTTCGAGTCGGTTAAGCTGTACAGTCCCGAAGAAATAATAGAAGGATTCAAATCAGCAGGGTACATACCTGAAAAAAAATTCGGCAATTATTCGGGTGAAAAATTTGATGAGAAATTATCTGAAAGATTTATTGTATTTTTCGGAAGATGAAATATTTAATATCCATATCATTAATACTATTGTTAGTTTCCTGCGATCTTTTTACTCCCAGGAGTTCGGAAGACCCTGCCGGATTGCGCAGCAATTTTAACTCTCCTACAACACCCGAAATACTTTTCGAAAATCTTGTAAGCTCGTTTAACGATAAAGTAATAGAAAACTACACTGCAAACTTTACCGATTCGATGTACATTGCAAAAAAATTCCGTTTTATTCCAGCGGCTGATGCGGCAGGCGAATTTCCGCAGCTTGCCGGTTGGAGCTTGCCCGATGAAAAACAATATTTTACACAGCTTATTTCAAAAGTTGCCGCTAACCAAAAAATGGGACTTAAACTTTTTTTTAACGAAAAAACCGTTTATGTTGACAGCGCGGTTTATATTTACCGTTACGAAATTACAACAAATTCCGATGATAAAAATATTCCGTCTTTTTGTGCAGGCACTTCGCAGTTTACAATTAATGTCGACCGCAGAAATTTCTGGGTTATTTCTAAATGGCAGGATATTTCGGATAACAAAAACCGATCGTGGAGTTATTTGAAAGGAAAACTCTATTAACATTTTAATTAAAATATTTATGCTTTCATTATCCTTTACAGCATATTCCTGCGTTAATCCCTTTGCCCCTAAGCTGGACGAAGCAGATGAAAACAGTTTTGCGCTGGGCGATACAAAAACGATTGGCGGACTATTCGAAAACTTTCAATATGCTTATACTTTTAAAGATACAACAATTTACGGTTCAATAATTCACAAGGATTTTGAATTTACGTTTACCGATTACGAACAGGGCGTAGTAAAATCTTGGGGTAGGAACGAGGAGATGAAAGCTACGCACGGGCTGTTTACAAATGCACAAAGACTTGATTTAATATGGAATGAAATCATATCTTTAAGTCCCGATTCTACAGTTGTTATACGTTCTTTTGAACTTACTGTTACATATAACCCTACAAATGTGGACGGCGCCAGCGGAAAAGTTAATATGCGTCTTAAAAAAAACAGTTCCGGAAACTGGCAGATAATTAAATGGATTGATGAATCAAATTAAAAGAAGAGAAATATGTACCTATTTTATTTAACCGAATCGCTTAATTCTTTCTGGAAAGCAAAAGTTGCTTCCTTTGCGTCAATAATTACAATTGCAGTTGCAGTCTTCACTCTTGCCGGTTCTGCTCTGCTTATTTTTATATCCGATAAAATTGCAAACCATATTAAAAGCCGCATCGAAGTGGATATTTTTCTTGAAGAAGGTCAGGATGAAACTTCAGTCTATAATCTTTTGGATGCTTTGGAGGGCGAAAAGGAAATTTCGAGGACAATTTTCACCTCGAAGGAAGAAGCGCTAAAAAAAATGGAAGCCAAGCTTGGTAAAGGATTTTTAAGCAAGGTGCTGGAGGTAAATCCTCTTCCGGCTTCAATTAATATAAAGTTCAATCCCAGTTATATTTCGGAAAGCGTAATAAACAAAGTGATGGATAAATATAAAAACCGCGCTGGTGTTGCAGATATTTATTTCAACGATAATTTCACTCTGAAAGTTTTATCGTATATCGAGCCATCCAACCATTTTGTTTACTGGCTTGCAGGAATCTTTGGAGTAATGGGTATGCTGCTTGTTTATCTTACATCAAAAATAATTATAAACCATAAAATGTATCAGTTCGAAACTATGAAACTTGTGGGTGCAAAAATATCGAGCATAAAAATCCCGATTATTCTTAACGGAATTATCACTGGATTTATAGCAGGCATAATTACAATAGTAATTTACTACTGGCTTTTCTTCTTCTTCCAGAAATATTACGGTTCTTTCAGTCTGTTTTCGCTTCAGGGAATTTTCTTCATAGGTCTTTTAATTCTTGGAACTGTTTTTGGATTTTGCGGCAGTTATCTTTCAACATTTAAAATTAAAAATGTTATAAAAATTTTTGAAAAATAAACTGAGAGTTTGCAATGTTTGATAAAACAGCTGTTGTAACCGGAGGTTCGGGTTTTCTCGGTTCGCATTTATGCGACAGACTTTTGGCAGAAGGCATAAAAGTAATATGCATTGATAATCTTTTAACGGGAAATATTAAAAACACAGAGCATCTTTTCGGAAACGAAAATTTTCATTTCATCAAACACGATGTTACAAATTATATACATGTTCCCGGAAAAGTTGATTATGTGCTTCATTTTGCTTCGCCGGCAAGTCCAATCGATTATCTAAAACTTCCCATACAAACACTTAAAGTCGGTTCTCTAGGAACACACAAAGTTTTAGGACTTGCAAAAGATAAAGGCGCGCGTGTGCTAATTGCATCAACATCCGAGGTTTATGGCGATCCTGCAATTCATCCGCAAAAGGAAGATTATTGGGGAAATGTTAACCCTATAGGACCGCGCGGGGTTTACGACGAAGCAAAAAGATTTCAGGAAGCTATGACAATGGCTTACCACAGGTATCACATGCTTGAAACACGAATTGTTAGAATATTTAACACTTACGGACCGAGAATGAGGCTTAACGACGGGAGAGCGCTTCCGGCTTTTGTTTCGCAGGCACTTAACGGACAGGACATTACAGTATTTGGCGACGGTTCGCAAACGCGCAGTTTCTGCTATGTTTCCGATCTTATTGATGGAATATTCAAGCTTTTAATGTCCGATGAAACCGATCCCGTAAACATTGGAAATCCTGCCGAAATTACGATTAAACAATTTGCCGAAGAGGTTATTAAAATAACCGGTTCAAAAAGTAAAATAGTTTATAAAGAATTGCCCGAAGACGACCCGAAAGTCCGCCAGCCCGATATAACCAAAGCTAAAACTATACTCGGCTGGGAGCC
>CAYTFZ010000003.1:0-20645 GCA_964437215.1 uncultured Melioribacteraceae bacterium
TTCTTCTTCACCGGAAATTACATTTATTTTAATACCGGTTTGACCGTACACTTTTTGGATTATCTCTGAGCTGTTAGAAGCAATCCGCATTGCGCTTGTAGCGCAGGCAATAACAGCTTGGCAGTTATATTTATTAATATGCCGGCTGTATTCCTCAAGTATTTTAAGCAACTCCTCAATTCTGTCTTCGCGTATATTTCCGCCAGGGGTTAAACCTTTGCCAAGCCGGGGCATTCTGTATTCATTTTGAAGAGGTATTATTTTCTCGTTATCAATTTCAGCAATAAGTAAAAGGACTGTATTTGTTCCGATATCTATGGATGCTATATTCATTTTTATTCGTATTTGATTATCAAATAATTATATTTGCACTGATATTTATTAATTAAAATTACTAATTTTATTTTTACCGATGAAGATAAAAGAAAAAGAATTTGAAAGTATTTTTGAAGAATTAAAAGTACTTGCTCAGCAAATGGATGTTAAAGTCCGTTTTGAAAAAGGAGATTTTAAGGGCGGATATTGCCTTTTAAAAGACAGTAAAGTTATAGTAATAAATAAAATGGCAAATTTGCAAAGAAAAGTAATGACTCTATCAGCAGCGTTAAAAGAGCTTGGAATTGAAGAAATTTATCTTCCGCCTAAATTACGCCAAATAATTGATGAAATGGATTTTATATGAAAATATTAGTTTTAAATGGTCCTAATCTTAATCTTTTAGGAAAAAGAGAAGAAACTCACTACGGAAAATTGACTATCGAAGATATCGAGAATCATGTGATAAAGGAATTTCCTGAAATTTCTTTTGATTTTTTTCAATCAAATTTTGAAGGTGCTCTTATTGAAAAGATCCACAGTGCAGCTGATTACTTTGACGGGCTTATTATAAATCCGGGAGGATATGCTCATACATCGGTAGCAATAAGAGATGCTCTTACACTGTGCAAAATACCTAAAGTTGAAGTCCATTTATCTAATATATCAGCGCGCGAAGATTTCCGGAATGTTATGATTACTGCTCCCGTTTGCAACGGATATATATCGGGTTTTAAAGAAAACAGTTATTCGGCCGGAGTTTATTTGTTAAAAAAGCTCATATAAGGTTTAACTAATAAGCATATCTTATTATAATATAAACATTTACATAGTGCTATTAAATAAATTATTTAAATTAATATCACAAGTGTTGAAATTATTTATACTATTGTTTATTTTACCTCTTAATTTTAAATAAATAAAATGAAAGATTTCGGGGTTAAAAAATTATATTATTCAATAAGCGAAGTAAGTAAGCTTACTGACCTTGAACAGTATATTTTAAGATATTGGGAAACTGAATTCGAGCAATTAAAACCTTCTAAAAACCGGGCAGGAAACCGGATTTATACAAACCGCGATATTCAGCTTATTTTAAAAATCAAAAAACTTCTTCGCGATCAAAAATACACAATAGACGGAGCAAAAAAAAATCTGGTAGATATAGATGTTGAGAAAGAGGAGGAAGTTACTGCAGAGATTTGTGAAGTTGAATTAAAAAATGACACTGAAAAATATGTCAATTCGAAAGATCCCCTTAAAAAAGAACTTGAGGAAATCAGGCTTTTTTTGTTAGATTTGAAGTCAAAGTTTTAATGATTATTTTCGGAACGTGGCGCAGTCCGGTAGCGTACTTGAATGGGGTTCAAGTGGTCGCGGGTTCAAATCCCGCCGTTCCGACTACAAGGTACTGAATAGTACCTTTTCTTTTAATGTAAATGGAATTTTTATGGATAAACCTAAAAGTTATTGCGGAATATTTGGAATATACTGTAATGATAAAGCTGCATACAATACATATTTCGGATTGCACGCACTTCAACACAGAGGTCAGGAAGCTGCGGGAATTGCAGTAAGAAACAAAAGCAAAGAAAATTTATCGGTTTTTAATATGCATAAAAACTTTGGTCTTGTATCCGAAGTTTTTAACGATAAATTGTTTCAGGAAAAATTGACAGGTGATGCAGCCATCGGTCATAACAGATATTCAACTACCGGATCTTCTGACTCTGTTAAAAATGTTCAGCCTTTTTTAGTTAACTACCGATTAGGTCATATCGCTCTGGCACATAATGGTAATTTAACAAATGCTGGAAGCTTGCGTAAGGAATTAGTTAACGAAGGAGCTATATTTCAATCTTCCAGCGATTCCGAAGTAATTCTACATCTTATTGCTCGCAGCAGAATAAATAATCAAATTGAGCAGATAAAAGAGGCTTTAGATAGAGTAAAAGGAGCCTTTTCTGTTGTACTTCTAACAGATAGTTCACTTGTTGCTGCACGCGACCCTCATGGTTTTAAACCCTTATGCATAGGAAAACTTAATAATTCGTATATAGTTGCTTCCGAAACTTGCGCTCTGGATATAATAAAAGCAGAATATGTACGGGATGTTGAACCGGGAGAAATTGTTGTTATTGATGATGAAACTGTAAATACAGGCGACATTAAATCATTCAGATTAACCGAAAAACCAGAAAATCACAGTAAATGCATATTTGAGTATATATATTTTTCGCGACCGGATAGTAGAATATTTGGGCATAATGTTGATAAAGTTCGTCGAAAACTCGGAAAAATTCTTGCAGAAAAACATCCGGTAAGAGATAAAGACGGCGAGAAAGTTATAGTTATAAGCGTTCCCGACAGCTCAAATACCTGCGCTATAGGCTATCAAAATTTTCTCGAAAAAATTGGAATTCCCTCGAAACTTGAAATAGGACTTATCAGAAGCCATTATATCGGCAGGACTTTTATACTTCCCGGACAATTAAAAAGAGAATTGGGAGTTCGGATAAAATTTAATACTGTTCGCGGAGTTCTTGAAGGAAGAACTGTTGTTCTGGTTGACGACTCAATTGTAAGAGGCACAACATCCAAACAGCTTGTCAATCTTATAAAAGAAGCAAATCCCAAAGAAATTCACTTAAGAATTTCTTCATCTCCAATTTTATTCCCTTGCTATTATGGTATGGATTTCCCGTCCAAAGAGGAACTTATTGCTAATAAGCTTAACAATAATATTGAAGAAATTAGGAAATATCTAGATGTTGACAGCATTGAATATATGACAATTGAGGAAATGCTGTCCGCCATGAAAGATCAAGAACCGGCAGGTTTCTGCACTTCTTGTTTTTCAGGAAAATATCCGGTTTCTATTGATAATTCATTCAGGAAAGAAGCTTATGATAATTAGGTTTTTCGTACTGATCAGTTTCAGCTTATGTTTTATAAAAGCACAGTCTGTTTACTTTATTAAGTACAAAAACTCAGTCCCTGAAAGCAGAATATCAACTTCACTTCAGAATATAACCGAAAGCTATCAAACAAAATATTCTCTGAAAAAAGCTTCATTAAAACACAGTCCTTTTCTCAAGAAAAAATTATCTGATGAAAATATTGACAGAATATTTAGAATAGTTCTTAGTAATTCGGAAGACGAAAATGAATTTGTTAATAGTATAAGCAGTAATGAAGAAATAGAATATATACAAAAATCAGTTGTATATAAAATTGATTATACCCCTGACGATATTTTTGTAAAAGAGCAATATGCTTTGGAAAAAATAAAAATATTTGATGCCTGGGAAATAACGCAGGGCGATACAAATATCATTGTTGCAATAATTGATACTGGAATTGATTTTTTACACGAAGATCTGAAAGCTAATTTATTCATTAACCATCCAGAAGATTTAAATAAAAACGGATTTTTAGACGAAGGCGATATAAACGGCATTGATGATGATGGAAACGGTTTTATTGATGATGTTATTGGGTGGGATTTTACAGACAGAGTATTTTTTCCGGAAAATGTTTCGGCAGGGGATTACAGAAACCGGGATAACAATCCGATGGATGAGCATGGCCACGGAACTAATGTAGCAGGAATAATCGGGGCAGTTTCAAATAACAATATTGGAATTTCGGGGTCGGTACCTAATGTTAAAATGCTTTGTATTAAGGCTTTCGACCCTAACGGTTACGGCGAGGAAGATGATGTTGCTTCAGCAATTTTATATGCCGTTGAATCTGGCGCTAAAATAATTAATATGAGTTTCGGCGATAAAACATATTCAAAGGTTTTACGCGATGTTATTAAATACGCCTATTCAAAAGGCGTTGTGCTTGTTTCCAGCGCAGGTAATTCTTCTTCTTCCGATCCGCATTTCCCAAGCGGTTTTGATGAAGTAATTTGCGTTGGCGCTTCAGATAAAAATGATAATATAGCTTCATTTTCAAATACAGGCAGTTCAATTGATATTGTTGCCCCAGGAGTTTCTGTATTAACAACTGACTTAGACGGTAAATATTCAAATAAAAACGGCACATCTTTTTCCGCTCCGTATGTTTCATCAGCGGCCGCTTTAATTTTATCTAAAAACAATTTCAACAATCAGGAAATAAAACAAATCCTAAAATCAACTTCCGACGATATTTCAACAAGCGGCTGGGATGAAAAAAGCGGAGCGGGCAGGTTAAATGTTTTACGTGCTTTAAATGTAAGCGCGGCATCTGCAATAAAGTTTAATTTTCCGCAAAGCGACTATTCAACTGATTCTTCATCGCTTTCTGTTTATGCTACAATTCTTTCCCCGTTTTTTAATAAATACAAATTAAAGCTTGGTATGGGATTTACACCCGGAAAATGGGAAGATTTAATTTCGGACGGAACTAAACAAGTACTAAATGAGGAAATATTTACAATCGATTTGCGAAACAAAAAAGATACTGTTTATACTCTCTCACTTGAAATTGAATTTACAAACGGCAGAACAACACAAGAAAGAATAAACTTTTTCTTGGATCATACACCTCCGGTTTCCGAACTCATAAATTTATTTCCTTCTTTTTTAGGGAACAAACCAACAATACTCGCTTCAATTTATTCAAATGAACCGTCGGTTGCAAAGATGTTTTTCAGGAGAACCGGAGAAACAGAATTCAGGAATACTTCGATGGACGGATTTTCCCCAAACAGTAACTTTCTAAAAACAATGCATTTCGGATTTATTCCTGAAAGTGAGATTTCAGAAGATAGTGAATATGAAGTGTTTTTTGAAGTTACAAATCTTGGAGGAATGACGACAATTTTAAATAATGAAAACAGATTTTATAAACTTAAAACTGATTCGAAATCTAAATTGGAGAATTTTGTTGACAATGAATATTCACTTCCTTCCGGAAATATTTACGAAAACATTGTAAATATTGAGAATAATAATTACGTAATAATTAATCCTGTTACAAGAAATACGGATTCCGAAATTTATTCTTTTAACGGAAATTCTTTTAATCTCAAGAAGACTATAAATAATAGAATTGTTAAATCTTTTGGTGATTTCAACAATGATGGGAAAACGGATCTTTTAAGTCTTTTTACTCGGAAATGTTTTATTGATGAAATCAGCGATTATAATTCATTTAATATAATTAACCGGTTCAGCGATACAACTGGTTCGTTTTGGCCAGTTTTGGCAGAAGATATTGATAGTGACGGCAGAACTGAGGTCTTATCGATAAGCAGCGATACAACAATTACTGTTTATGAAGTAGCGAATGATTTTAATCTCAATAAGGAAGCAGTTCTTAATAACTTTACGACACAAAAAGGCAAAAGAAATTCATTAAATTCACCCAGCTGTTTGCTTAGGAAAAAGACTGAAAGCGGGAAGCCGGAAATATGGTTTTTCGATAGCGAAGGCGATCTTTTTAGTTATAATATTAACGGGCAAAACTCCTATATTATAAATACTTATTATGAAACTGGGTTGGATGCTTCCAACGGTTCATTTTCATCCGGAGATATTGACGGAGATAATATCGATGAAATATCTGTTTTACTAAGCTCTGATGAAAACTACGACATTGCCACGTTTAAATATTTATTAGTTTTCAATTTTTCTGGAAATAAACTGAATATTTTAAGAGAAAAAGCATTTATTGATATTTCTTCTGAAATGTCATCAACTTTTCAAAACGTATCATCTACTGTAAAATTGGCAGATATTGATAGTGACGGAAAGTGCGAAACAATATTGTTTGTTTATCCTTGCTCGTATATTTTTGATGACGAGACTAATGGATTTAATTTGATAAATATTGAAAATGATGTTTTTGCAAAGTCGGTTTTTACTGGAGATTTAAACGGAAATGGCTTAACAGAAATTGCTTTCTCAAACGAAAACCATATTTTTTTCAAAGAGATAACCGGGGGCAGCAGACCGGTAATACCAAATAATTTACAAGGATACAGCATAAATTCGTCACAAATAAACTTAAATTTCTCATCAAAAGGTTCGCTTAATTATATTTACCGATATACTCACGGTAATGATGCTGTGTTGATTGATTCAACCGAGTTTCAATTTTACGCCGATACACTTATAAATGCAGATACAGAATATTTCTATTTTGTAAAAACAAAAGATATTTCGTATCCATATCCTGTTTCTCTTAAAAGTAATACAATATCTGTATTTGCTCATAATCCGGCAAAATATTTAACCTATGAAGTTCAGAATAAGAAAAATATAATACTTGAATTCGATTATCCTGTTTCAGTAAATAATTTATCAGTTTTAAACTTTATATTGGACGGAAACATTTATCCTTCATCAGTAAGTCTGCATAATCCAAATGCATATTTTATCAGTTTCGAAAACGAAATAAATACCGGGGAGCACAATCTGAATCTGAAAAACTTAAAAGATTCTCACAATTCACCTATTGCTGAAAAAGAAATCAGTTTTTCTATTCAACCTTCCGAGATTTATAAAAAATTATTCATCGAAAATTATAGCATTATTAATGCTTATGAAGTATCAGTAAGATTTAATAATGACATTACTCCTGAAGATGCGCTCAATAAAAGTAATTTTTCGTTTAGTCCCGAAAACCCTGTTGAAAGTCTTACATTATCTGAAGAAAATTTAAGGCAGGTTAATATCCGCTCAAAAAACCCGCTTACTTCGGTCGGGATAGAATATGTGTTGAAAATATCGAATATCAGAGCGTATTTGCAGCCTGATGTAAAAATTGAAGAAGGAGCAGGAAGTTATATTGTAATCCGTACGTCCGAAGAAACCTTAGAGAATATTTATGTTTACCCTAATCCGGTTAAATCATCAAACAATAAACTTACTTTTGCTAATCTTCCGGAAAAAGCTGAAATTTACATATATGATATAAATGGTAACTTTATTTTTACAGTTACCGAGAATGACGGCAATGGCGGGGCTGAATGGAATTTAACCGACAACAGCGGCAAGAGAATATCATCTGGAGTGTATTTGTTTTTTGCTAGAAGATTTGACAAAGACGGAAATATAGTAGAAGAAAAATTAGAAAAGTTTGCGGTAATTAGATGAAGTTTACATTTAAGGAAATCAACACGAAATCGAACCTGATTAGTCTCATAAGGCTATTGATGGCAATTCCGCTCTTTATCCTCACTGGAAATATTGAAGAATACAGGGTATTCTTAATAATTCTGATGATAGTTGGTTGTTTTACTGATTTTCTGGACGGATATCTTGCGCGAAAATATAATGAAGTTACAGAATTTGGGAAAATTATTGACCCCTTGGCTGATAAAGTTGCTATTTCTGCAGTAGTACTGCAATTATTTTTAAGCGGATTAATCCCATCCGGTTATTTTGCCATAATAATATTGAGAGATATAATTATTTTTCTGGGCGGCATTTATGTCTCCAAGAAAATCAATAAAGTGCTGCCATCAAATCTTCTGGGTAAAATTACAGTGTTTTTTATAAGTATTTTTATGATTTTAATAGTTGCAGGATTAAATAAAAACAGCTTTTTATATGATACATTAATGTATTTAACAATATTACTTAGCATATTTTCCGTAATTGGTTATTTTATAAGAGGTTACGATTCATTAAAATGGAAAAAGAAGAATGAAATTATTTAGAAATATTGATTTTAATAAATTAAAAGACGGATTAAATAAAACCAGGACTAATTTATTTAATAAAATAAATGAAACTATAAGCGGTAAAGCTTTATTAGATAATGATTTATTGGACAGGATTGAAGAAATACTGGTCTTGAGCGACATTGGAGCTGAATTAGCTCAAAATATCATTGAAAAAACAAGAAAATCATTAAAAAGTGATGATGATAGAACAAAAGAAAATGTGTTGAGGATTTTAAAGGAAGAAACTAAAAATATTCTTCTTTCTTATGATAAAAATAACGGCAACGAAGGACTTGATAAGTACAAACCATATGTTATTCTTGTAGTTGGCGTTAATGGAGCAGGGAAGACTACTACAATAGGAAAACTGGCACACAACTATAAATCGTCAGGACTTAAAGTTGTTATAGGTTCTGCAGATACATTCCGAGCCGCCGCAAATGAACAGCTCGAAATATGGGCTGAACGCGCCGGTGTTGAAATTGTTCAAAGTGTTTCGGGGAATGATCCGTCTTCAGTTGCATTTGATACGCTTAATAGAGCAAAGAGTATAAATGCAGACGTTGTTATAATTGACACCGCCGGTCGTTTACATACAAAAACAAATTTAATGTCAGAATTAGAAAAGATTAATAGGGTTTTAGGAAAAGTATTGGATTATGCTCCAAATGAAACATTTTTGGTTCTTGATGGCAATACAGGACAAAATGCCATTATACAAGCACGCGAATTTTCAAATTATACAAAACTTACTGGTTTGATTGTTACAAAACTTGATGGAACCGCAAGGGGCGGAATTGTGTTAAAAGTTGTTTCTGAATTAAAAATTCCATTAAAATATATTGGTGTTGGTGAAGGAATAAACGATTTACAAAATTTCAGTGCCGACGAATTTATAAATGCTTTATTTAGCGGACAGGAAAACATATGATATCAGGTTTCTTTAATAAGCGAATTCAATATAATAAATTCAATTATGAGCCTCGTTTCGTTAAAAAAAATAACGAAGATGAATCTGAAAAAAGACGAAGAAAAATAAGATTTACGAAAAGACGGGGCACATCATTAAAAAAGAAGTCATTTGTTGGAATCTTTTTTTTACTTGCTTTAATAATATACTTCATTATAAAGCTATCAAGTTAGAAGGGATAAGTTTACATAATATACATTATAGGCTTATTCTAACTCAAATGATAAGCAGCATTTAAATTTACCGCAAGGTCCGCTAAGTTTATTTAAATTACCTGAAGAGTTTTGTTCTGTTGCTATTTGAGTTGTTATTTTCTTAAAATTGTCTAAAAAAGATGCACAACAATATTCGCGGCCGCATGTTCCTAAACCTCCGACTTTTTTAGCTTCATCTCTAACGCCTATCTGACGTAATTCAATTCTTGTTTTAAATATAGAAGCTAGTTCCTTAGCTAATTCTCTAAAATCTACCCGGCTGTCGGATGTATAGAAAAAATAAAGCTTCTTTCTATCAAATTGAAAATGAACATCAACAAGTTTCATATTTAATTCATATTTATCGGCACATTTACGAAAAGTATTTTTCGAAGATTCTTCATCAGCACAATTTTGAACAAATTGTTCAATATCTTTATCAGTGGCAATTCGGGATGCCAATGGTAAATCTTCATTGAAAAGACCCATCCTATCCCTTTTATATTTAACAATATCTCCAGTTTCTCTAACTTCAGAAATTTCCAAAACATCATTAATCTGAACAATTACTTTATCACCTTTATGAAATTCAACAGAATTATCGGGGATTAAACAAAAATGTTCACCTAACAGACCTTTACAATGAGCTTCAAAAATATTTCTATTGTCGTCAGATTCTCGAACATTAACATCTTGGTTGCATCCTTCGCAATTACACGGTTTAACTAATAATTGCTCAACTATTTGATGCTGCAAAATTTTATTAGAATCAATTTCAAGCAAATCGTGTTTGTCAGACTCAAACTCCGAACTTTTAAAAAAAGACAGATCAATATTTAACACTTAAGACCTCTTAGCTAATGATGTTAGTTCAAATATAATATTCATCCATAAAATATTCAAGTTTACGTTGTTTTCAAAGTACCCGGTTATTTCATCTATGCGTTTTATCACATTAAAAATATCAGCATTGTTATATCCACGTATAAATTTATGAATTGTATCAGGATATTTAACGAAATAGACAATATCTTTTCCATATTTAACTGAAAGAACATCCATAAGCCATTTTTTTATAACGTCAATAAGTAATAATGAATATTCCAATTCATTATCGATAATATATTTACTTAAATATTCCCAAGATGTATTTTGTAAATTTGCCATGCTGAAACGAATTATATTAATAACATCATCCAGAAATTCATCGAAATTATTATTTAATAGATAAACAGCTTTTTCAATAGATCCATCTGCAAAATAACAAACTCGTTCTGCATAATTATTATCAATTGAAAAATACTTTACCAAAATATTAGCTATATCATCGTTGCTTAGCGGTTTAAATTTTACTAACCAGCATCTTGATAAAATTGTTGGAAGGAGCTTTTCTTTATTAGGAGTAGAAATGATAAATATTACACCTTCAGGAGGTTCTTCCAGACTTTTAAGGAATGCATTTTGCGCATCTTCAGTCATTAAATGAGCTTTATCAAAAAAAATGAATCTGTATTTAATATCGCTGTAATTTATTGAGATAAATTTCCTGACATCTCTTATCGAATTAATTTTGATATTATTTGCATCAGGTATATTAATTATATGATAAGGGTTATTTATTTTACTATTTATTTCTTCTTGAATTAGTTTAATTTCTTCATCTTTCAGCTTTTCGGTAGGAGAATGATCTGAAGTCTCCCCCTTCCCTCTTGGTAACGGAATTACAAATTTAAAAAAAGGCTCTCGCAGATACTTAAAATTTGTTATTTCCGCTGTGTTATCAAATTTGCTATAAATTAATTTTGCAAATTCAGCTGCTGCAAAAAATTTACCACAACCAGAAGTTCCCTCAAACAAAAAAGCATGAGGAATTTTGTTTGAATTTAAGATGTTTATTAACTGTTTTGAAATTTCATTTTGCCCTGTTACGGATAAAATATGGTTATCATTCATTTTCAATAATCAATATTCATCCTCGCTGAAAAAGAAATCTTCATCACTAGGAAAATCAGGCCAGATGTCTTCAATTGATTCATAAGGTTCATCGCCATCTTCAAGTTCAAGAAGGTTTTCAATTAATTCCCGCGGAGCTCCAATTCTGTCTGCATAATCAATTAATTCATCTTTAGTTGCAGGCCATGGTGCATCGTCAAGATATGATGCTAGCTCAACTGTCCAAATCATATTTTATCTCCTAATGTTTTTTTATCCCGGCTTAATAAAAATTCTTTTGTTGTAAATTCTTCTGTAATATATTCAATAGGGTTAACAGGTATTTTATGGAATAAGACTTCATAATGTAAGTGAGGACCTGTTGTTAAACTCCCAGAATTACCGCTTAAAGCAATTTTATCACCACGGTTAATCTTGACACCTTCTTTTATTAAAGCTGAATTAAGATGCGCAAATAGAGTAGAATAACCGAATCCATGATCTATTTCAACCGTTAAACCGTAACCGTTTCTATAACCAACGAAAGAAACTTTTCCTTTTCCTGTTGCATATACAGGCGTATTCATATCCGTTATTATATCTATTCCTGTATGCATTCTCATATATCCGAGTAATGGATGCATCCTTCCACCAAACATGCTACCATATCTTCCTTCTACAATTGGTTTTATTGCAGGTATAGATTCTGAATATTTCTCAAAATAATTAATGCGGTTTTCTAATTCCTTAAAATTAATTTTTCCTATTTCAAGTTTTGATTGAATGTTATCCTGAATTAAGGAAGAAGAATTCAGAATATCCTCTGAATGTTCGAGGTAATTATTAAAAACACCGCCACCTGTTCCAATACTGTCAAACAGATTATAGAAGCTTTTTTTGTTGAGTTTTATGCACATATCGTTATTTGATAAAGCCAAATTGTTAAGCTTGTTATCTAATAATTCAAATTTTACTAGAATATCGGAAATATTGTTAACGTAATGAGCACTGTCCGATTTGCATTCTTCTATAGTTTTTTTGTCATTTAAAAATGCAACTGTTACACCCCGCCATAAAAGCAAAGATGCAACTAAAGATATTAAACAAGTTGATGCAATTAATTTTAACCAAAAATAATTGACAACAACAAAGTTCAGTTTACGATTTGAATAATAGTAAATTTTTTTCATATTAAACAGTGTGCGAATTTAACAAAACGAGACAATTTAGTCAAGTAATATTCTATTCAAAATCGTGTTCAAAGTAATTAATTGTTCGGTTATCTTTTTCTTCTGTCTTTTTTCTAATACTTTCTTTTAATTTATTCTCAAATTCCTTTGCCGTGTCGTAGCCGAAATGTTTTAAAAGATAATTTAATGCAATAACCTCGGAAATAACAGTAATATTTTTCCCAGGTAAAATCGGAAGTTTTACATACGGAAGTTCAATATCCAAAATATCAATTGTTTTATTATCCAAACCGGTGCGCGTATATGTTGCAGCATTATCCCATAGTTCAAGTTCAATTATTATTTCAAGTCTTTTTTGAAAACGGATAGAACGAACACCGAACATACTTTTAACGTCGACAATCCCGATTCCGCGGACTTCCATAAAATGTTTAACCAATTTTGTACCCGAACCAATTAAAACATTTTCTCCTTTTTTTGTAAGAATAACAACATCATCAGCTACAAGTCTGTGCCCACGTTCCACCAAATCAAGCGCTACTTCACTTTTCCCTATGCCCGATTTGCCGATAAACAACATACCTACTCCGTAAACATCAACAAATGATCCGTGTATGGAAACTCTTGGAGCAAATTGGTCATCAAGAAAATCACCGACAAAATAAGATAATTTTGTTGTTGAATAATCACTCCCAAAAACAGCAATGCCTTGATTCTGAGCAATAGAAACCATCTCTTCGGGAGGTGTGTTCCCGTCTGTTACAATGATGCAGGGAATATCAAATTGAAGCAGCCTTTCAAATACTTGTCTTCGCTGATTACTATCAAGTTGTTGCAAATAACGTAATTCTGTATTTCCAACTATTTGAACTCTGTTGTAAGTAAAAAGATCTACAAACCCGGCCAAAGCGAGACCGGGTCTGTGAATATTTTGATCGCAGATTAATTTTTCAAATCCAATTTCACCGGTATAACATTTTAATTTAAATTTATCACGGGCTGTTTCAAAAAAAAATTCTACCGATATATTTTCTTTTCTTTTAGTGTTTCTGCTGTCAATCTTTATCATCTTTCTTTAGAGATTTTTTTAGATTTTAATTTTTTAAGTTGTTTTTCTAATTTTGAAATTGCAAGACTAACTGACTTGTTAAAATCTTCGCTTTCTTCCGTAACATTTAGAACACTGCCCGGTACGGAAAGTACAATTTCAGCCGTTTTAATACTTTCTACGGAGTGAGTAAAACTCAATATTACTTTTGCCTCAAGAATATCGTCGTAAAACTTTGTTAAACTGGAAACTTCCTCCTTTATAAAATCTTTTAAGGATTCTTTTGCTCTAAATTTACGGGATGTTATTTGAATTTTCATAGCAACTCCTTTTATGATTTTGGATGTGATGATTTATATGTTTTTTTCAATCTTTCAATACTTACATGTGTATAAATCTGTGTAGTCGATAAATTTTCGTGACCGAGTATTTCTTTCACTGCAAGAAGGTCAGCTCCCCTGTCAAGCATATGTGTTGCAGCGCTGTGACGTAGAACGTGAGGACTTTTTTTTGAAATATCCGAAACAAGAGAAATGTATTTGTTAACTATACGGTAAACATATCGGGGATATAACTTATTTCCTTCTTCGGTTTTCAATAAAAAAATGTCTTTATCAATTATAGTATCGTTTTTTGTAATAATACTCCTTAAAACATTAATTGAACTTTCTCCAATAGGAACTATTCTTATTTTCGAACCTTTTCCAGATATTCTTAATAACTTTCTTTCAAAATCTATATTATTTATTTTTAAATTACAAAGTTCCGAAACGCGAAGAGCCGAACCATAAAGTAATTCGAAAATTGATTTAACAACAAGATTTTTATTAACATCTTTTTCAATTTCATCAATTAAGTTAAAAATATCCACTAAAGAGTCAAGACTTAAAGTTTCAGGCAATTTCCTATGTGTTTTGGGATTCGAAATGTTTTTTAAAGGATTTTCTTCAATAATTTCATTTTTAATGAGATATTTTAAAAATCCCCGTAGACTGGATAATTTTCGTGAAATGCTTGTTTTATTAAGTTTATCACTGTTTAATTTAATAAGATAATTTTTAAAAAACCTTTCTGTAAGCTGAATAGGATTAAATATTTCCTTTTCACTGCAAAAATCAATGAATTCGTATAAATCGTTTTTATAAGATATAACAGTATTTTCCGAATATCTTTTTATTCCTGATAAGTATAAAAGATATTCTTCAATTTGTTCGCTGATTTTTTTATTTATCATAAAAATCAATCTGTGTTTTCATTTTCACCAGATTCATCTGCCGAAGGTTTTTTCCAGCTGATGAAGTCGCAATCTGGATATCTATTACAGCCGTAGAATATTTTACCTTTTTTAGAGCGACGGGAAACAACCTCTCCTGTTTTGCATTTCGGACATTTAATATCTAAAGTAAGTTGTTTTGTATAGTCGCACTCGGGATAATTTTCGCAACCGATAAATTTACCGAATTTACCTTCGCGGAAAATAGTTTTACCGCCGCATTTTTCGCAAGTGCCGCCTGTAAATACAGGTTCTTCTTTTTCTTTTTTCGGTTCTTTTATCGACTTTATGTTTTTACATTCAGGATAATTTGTGCATGCCAAAAATTTACCAAATCTGCCGACTTTAACCTCCATATCCGAACCGCATTTCTCGCACTTTACTCTTTCAATACTGCTTTCCACCTTTTTAAGATTTTCTTCAAAAGGATTATAAAATTCAGTCATCACGTTAAGATATTGTGCATCGCCGCTTGCAATCAAGTCCAATCTGGATTCCATTTGAGCGGTATAATTTACATTAAATAATTCGGAGAAGTTATTTATTAACACACTGTTAACTCTTTTACCAAGAGAAGTTGGTCTTATTTTTCGATCTTCCTGATATATATATTCGCGGTCTTGAATTGTTCCAATTATTAAAGCATATGTACTCGGGCGTCCTATTCCGTTGCTTTCAAGTTCTCTTATTAACGTACTTTCGGTATAACGAGGCAGCGGTTTAGTAAAATGCTGCTTATTGTTTATAATTTCTGTCGACATTATTTGTTTTTCTTTAATGCCTGATGGAATTGTTTTTTCCATCGTTTCTTCATCAATTTCCGGTTTTTCTTCAGTTTCTTCATCATAAATTTTTAGGAAACCGTCAAATTTTACTTCAGTTCCTGTTGTACGAAAAACAAGATTGTCTCCTTTAATCGAAATTGTTTTATTACTTAAAATTGCCGATGACATCTGGCTTGCAATAAACCTTTTCCAAATTAGACTGTATAATTTAAATTGATCGGGTGTAAGATATTTTTCAACCGCATCCGGAGAATATGTTAGCGAAGTAGGACGTATAGCTTCGTGAGCATCTTGTACTTTTGATTTCCCTTTTGCAGAATATTGTCTCGGTTTTTCGGGAGCATATTTTTTACCGAATTTTTCCAAGACATAGCTTAATGCCGAAGAAGTTATTTCATCGCTTAAGCGGTATGAGTCGGTTCTCATATATGTTATCAAACCTGTTAATCCGTCCGGACCAAGATCAATTCCTTCGTAAAGGCTCTGCGCTATTTGCATAGTAACGCGGGGTCTTAATTTTAAGCACTTCGAGGCTTCTGCTTGAAGACTGCTTGTTATAAATGGAGGATAAGGATTTTTAATAGATTCTTTTGTTGTTATGCTGTCGATATTAAAATCCTTAATCTTTTTTATACGATTAAGGTATTCGTCAACTATATTTTTATTATTAAGGGCAATATTATTTTTGTTAAAAGTACTCCAGTCCTTTTCTGTCATCACAGGTTTGGGTTGAATTTTAATTGATTTTCCGTCTGCTTCAACTAATTTTGCTTTTAAAATGTCTTTCTTTTCGTTAGCAAACTCCCCCCAAATAGACCAATATTCTGTTGGAATGAATTTTTCAATATCCTCTTCCCTTTCGCATATTAATCTTAATGCAATTGTTTGAACTCTTCCTGCCGAAAGAGAGTTAGCGTTTGTATCAATTATTGCCTGCCAAAGAAATGGACTTAATTTATATCCTATTATTCTGTCCATAACACGGCGTGCACGCTGCGATTCTACCATTTTGGTATCGATTGTTCTAGGGTGCTGCATTGCTTCATTAACGGAATTTTTAGTAATTTCATTGAAAAGAACACGGTAAATTTTGCCCGTGGTTTTATCTTTAATAACATCAACAATATCTTGCGCAATAGCTTCGCCTTCGCGGTCAGGGTCAGTTGCTATATATATGTTTTCGGTGGAAGAGGCAATTTTTTTGATATTTTTAATTATATCCCCTTTCCCTTTAATATTCAAAAGATCAGGTTTAAAGCCATGCTCAACATCAACACCAAGTTTCGATTTGGGCAGGTTGCGTATGTGTCCGACAGTTGCTTCTACAACATAATTCTTTCCAAGATACTTATTTATTGTTTTTGCTTTAGAGGGTGATTCTACCAGTACAAGATTTTTAGCCATAGTTTTTCTTAGTTTATTTTATCGGAAGAAAACAGCAGAACTCTGCTGCCGGGAAGAATATCAACTTCGAAATCAACTAATGATAACATAATAATAAAGTTTATATCTTCTTTTGTAATTTTGTTTTTGGGTAATAGAATTATTTGTTCTAATATCATTTCAAAGTCTATCAAATCGAGAAGTCCTACATTTTGAAGATAAAGGATATGGTTATAATTATCCATTCCTATAATCTCCTTTTCCTCATTATCTAAAACTCTGAAACGGTTACTATTTGGATCTTTATCGCTGTTTTTTAAGCGTTTGTTGCGTAATATTTTATCGTGTATAAGACTGAAAGCTATTCCTAAGGTCTGCTGGTCGAAAATATTTTTTACAGACAGACTTTTGTATACATCGTCAAGCGAGCTGTTATTATTTAATCCTTCAAGAATTTTAGCCAAAGCGTCTACAAGTTTTTCATTCATCATATCGTAAAACTGTTTCCCTGTAATAACCCTTTATATTTATTTACGTAAGTATCTTCTTTCAATTTCATTTCACTTTTTTCATTTTCTTCAATATCATTATATCCTAAAAGATGAAGAAAACCGTGAATAATCAGTCTTAATATTTCATCATCAGCACTGCAATTGAACGCCGAGGCATTTTCTTTTGCTACTTCGCTGCAAATAAATATTTCTCCATCCAAACTATCATTTTTATCGGAATAATTAAAGGTAATTATATCTGTAGGGAAATTATGATCCAGATATTTTTTATTTATTTCAATCATCTTATCCGATGAAACAAAGTTAAGTTCAATAGAATCAATTTTAAAGTTAAGATCATTTTTTAATCTTTTTATAATCTCACTTATAAGAGATTTATTATACTTAATTTTATCTTCCGAATAAATGTTAAGATTGCGTATCAATTTATTTAATTCCCTTAGTATTAATTTTCATCCCTTCAAACGAAGTGATGCATTTAATTTTCGATTTCTTTTCTTTAATAAGCTGTTGAGTTTCAAACCCAAGCTTTTCAATTTCCAAATCTTTGTAATCGGGTTCGTAATGAAATAAAACCAGATTTTTAACTTTTGCGTACATACTAAAATAAGCTAGCGAAATATTATCACTATGACCCCATCCTTTTTTCTTGATAAAATCATCGTGGTTATACATCGAATCGTGTATTAAATAGTCAGAGTTGAAACAAAAATCAATCAGACTGCTGTTAAGTTCAAGTATTTTATCAGGTTTTTTATCATTGCTTTCCTGCTCGCAAAAAATTTCGTTATCAGTCATATATACAACTGATTTCCCATTTTCGGTAAATTTAAAGGCTACTGTTCCTTTGGAGTGATGAACTTTAACAGTTCGCACTTCAACATTCCCAATCTTAATAACTTTGGCAATGTCAATCGAAACATATTTAATATTTGCAGTAAGTTCATCTTTATCTATCGGGAAAAATGATGAGTGAAGCTGTGTTTCAATGATTTTATTAGGCGAAAAGTTATCGTGTAAATGAATATTTAATATGGTTTTCGGGTTATAAAGAGGAGCAAAAAATGGAAGTCCGTGAATATGATCCCAGTGAGTATGACTGATAAACAAATCGAGCTCGTTAGAAGAATTCTCTTTTAATTCTTTTCCCAAGCCTCTTATACCGGTTCCGGCATCAATAATAATATTGCGTCCTTCATCTGTAAGTATGTGAACGCAAGGCGTGTTGCCTCCGTATTTTATAGTTGATTCACCCGGGACAGGTATCGATCCGCGAGTACCCCAAAATGTAATTACCATTCTACCTGATAGTTATGTTTTTTTAATGAACTTACAGTGATTTCGGTATATTTAAAATATCTTTCAGCAGATCTTTCAAATTCAAGTATTTCATCTTCTGTTAAATCTCTTACAACTTTGGCAGGAACACCGGCAACAAGTTTACCTTCGGGAACTATAAAACCTTGTCGCACCACCGATCCGGCAGCAACTAACGAGTTTTTTTTAACCAGCGCACCGTCAAGAATAACCGCGCCCATCCCTACCAAACATAAATCTTCCAAAGTACATCCGTGCAAAGTAACATTATGTCCTACAGTAACTTTATCTCCAATATTTAAAGGAAATTTTCCGTTTGTAACGTGCAGCATACTGTTATCCTGTATATTGCTTTTTTCTCCGATTTTAACATAATTTACATCGCCTCTTATTACGGTATTATACCAGACGCTGCTGTTTTTTGCAATTTTTACATCTCCAATAATTTTTGCACCCGAAGCGAGAAATACAGATTTATCAATCTGAGGGAATAAATTATCGTATGGGAAAAGTTTTATTTCTTTATATGTATTTTCCATATTCTATTCTTTCTTTTTGTTTATGTAATCAAAAGCAGCTTTAAATTGATTATCTGTCTCAAGTATAATACTGAACCAGCCTTCATTGTTCCATAATTGTCTGGCAAGCTGAGCTTTTAAAACTAAAAATATATAATCTTTATCTAACTTATATTGCTTTTCGTCAAAACTGACATTTTTTTCTTTCGCAAAACTAATAAAATCTGATATATCGTCGTTATTAAAATTAAAACTTTCTTTAAATAATAATATGTTTTTCCCATATTTATTCGAAATAGCTTCTTTATTTTTCCCTACAAAATGTAATATCCATTCCTGAAAAACATTATTTCGGCGGAGATCAACAACAAAATCGGATACTTTTTCTGTTTTAACTTTTAAATCAGGAGAAATTCCGCCTCTGTTATAAGATGAATCTTTCTCGGAATTAAGGCTGTCTGTTTCGTAAATATTGTAATATTCCTCAAGATTAGAAAAATCCCGTTGTATAACTTTCCCTGAAGGAGTAAAATATTTAGAAATTGTGAGCCGGAATGAAGAGTTATCATTCAGGTCAAATTGCTGCTGCACAAGTCCTTTCCCGAAAGTTCTTTCGCCAATAATTTTTGCTCTTTTCCAATCCTGCAAAGCTCCCGCAACAATTTCGCTTGCCGATGCGCTTCCCTGATTAACAAGAATTACAAGCGGCAATTTTTCGTAAGGGAATTTATATGAAGCGTATTTCTTTTCATTAAAACTGTTTAATCTTCCTTTTGTGTAAACAATAAGCTTATCCCCTTCAAGAAAAATATCAGCCACTTGAACTGCCTGCTGCAAATATCCGCCGGGATTGTTCCGTAAATCGAGAATCAGCCTTTTCATTCCCTTTTTTGTAAGATATTCCAATGCTTCAAGCAATTCATCGGTAGTTGTTTCCGAAAACCGGGATAGGCTTATATACCCTGTTTCGTTTTGCAAATTCAGCTTAACATCAACTGAATAAAGAGGTATTTCATCGCGTTTTATTGTAAAATCCAATATTTTCTTTTGTGAAGGCCGGAACACTTCAACTTTAACTTTGCTGCCTTTTGGACCTTTAAGATATTTTCTTACTTTATCAACATCAAAACCAATAGCATTCTCATTTTCTATTTTTACAATTTTATCACCCGAAAAAATACCGAGAGCCTCGCTCGGTCCGCCTGGAATTGGTGTAATTACTGTTATTGTATCTTTAATTATCTGGAATTCAACTCCAATACCTTCATAATTACCATGAAATTGTTCTTCAGAAAGAATGTTGTCTTCAGCGGGAATATATGATGAATGAGGGTCGAGGCCTTTAGTCATTCCTTCAATTGCATTTTCAATAAGTTGCTTAGAATTTGTTTTTTCGATATAGCTTTGCTGTGTAATAGTAAAAACATCAACAAATTTTTTAAGTGCAGGATCGGTAGTAGATTTAACATAAAAAGAATGGATTTCAATCCCTACAATTATTGATAATAAGACAATTATTATTATTCTGAAATTATTTTTTATTAA
>CAYTFZ010000003.1:20745-71743 GCA_964437215.1 uncultured Melioribacteraceae bacterium
CTACAATTATTGATAATAAGACAATTATTATTATTCTGAAATTATTTTTTATTAAATCTATCATATTTTTACTTTTAGTTCCAAATCTGTGAAAATAAATTTCTGTTTTTGTTCATTTCGTAAATACTCAATTTTAAAATTGCAGAAATAATTCCGCAAAGGCTGATAAGAAGCTTTTAATCTTACAAACGCGGAATGAGTTTTAATTCCGTCCAAAAAATTAACTTTTTCGGAATCTCCGGGTCTGTGTCCGTTATTTATGTTTCCGCCGAAATTATTTGCCAATCCGCCTTGTTCATTGTAAAGATTATTTCCGTGAATAGAATAAAGAAAGTCAGCTTCAAAATTAAGCTTTTGGGATAGTGGATAATACATATTAATTGAGTAATTTATACTATTGGGCTGCAACGGATGAACCAGACTCAGTCCAAAATTAGTGTAATTATTATCCGTAATTCGGTGAGCGTAAACATAAGGTTCAATTCGTATCATCTGAAAAGTAATGTCTGCCGGAAAGCTTTTATAAAACGGAATGGTCCTAAATCCTGCATTCAATAAAGTTTTATTACCGTACCAGCCGGTACCAATTTTCGAAAAATCCATATCATCAATCAAGTATTCGGCAAACAGCGATAAGTTCTTACATAGATTAGCTTTAATATCAATGAACAAAACGGAATTATCTCTGTCGCGGTTATCGTGCTCAACGCTTTTATAAAAATTAAAAGGATTAAGATACGAAATATCCATCGAACGGCGTGAATATATTATTGATTCGCCAATTCCCAAATTAATATTTTTGTGCAAGTTAAATCCGAATCTGTGATAAGCGAAATATTTTTCACTTACAGAAGCAATTGAACCTTGCAGCGAATCGTACGAGCTGTTGTAACTTCCCAGTAATTTTCCGTGAAGATAACTGAAACTGAAAAACGAATAATTAAAATTCATACCGAAATAATCCATCGGCAGGCAGGAACTTCCCAAAATTGTTTTAATGTTGCCATAGCCCAAAAGGTTTTTATCTCTTCCTATTTTCAAAGAAATGTTTTCATTCGAAAAAGCGGCATAACCTTCTGTTTCATCAAAATAATTGCTGCCGGAATTGTTTGTAACCTCATTAAACTTATAGTTTGTGGCATAAGCCGGATTTCTAAGCAAAACATATTTATTTCCGAATGAAGTTCCGTTTGTAGCTTTAAAGCTGAACCCAAAATTTTCTTTGTATGTACCGGTTATTTTTCCGCCCCATTTCGCAGAAAAAACATTTCCAGATTTATTATCGAAATGCTTTTCTCCAGAATAAGCAACATCAAACAGCAAATTCATAAAGATACCGCTTCCGGTAGAATCAGCTTCATAATGCAAAAATCTTTCTTTTTCGGAAAAAAGACTATTAACAGCAGGTTCTTTAACCAGAGAAAGATATTCACTAAGATCTCTTTTTATAATAAAAGAAAACTCCGATAAATATTCCAAAAGGAACTCTTTATCTTCTGTATTAAGAATATCTGAGTTTTTCTCTATTTCTGATAAATATTTTGAAACAGCTCTGAATGATAACGGGATTTGCTGACTATCGAAATCATCTAAAACTCCGATAAGATTCATACGCTGAAAATATTTGTTAATCGGATGATCGTATTCAACAAATCCGGTTGACTGAGGAAATGCTGAAATTGTAAGAAAAATAAGAATCGCTAACTTTCGCAATTATCTAACCGGCTCCCATTCTTTTGATAAAGACTTTTTTAACAACATCACAAATATAGCATTAAAAAGCCATTTGAATAATATATTAAAATGTCCGTATTTTCTGTAACGCCGTGGAGATTCGAAAACTTTAGTTTTAAAATCAAAATAAATATCGTGTTTTTTTTTTATTCTTTTAAAAAGATCAAAATCTTCACCGGCAGCAAGGTTTTCATTATACTGGTTGAATTTGAAGAAAATATCTTTCCGTATTATCTGGCATTCGCCGCGTCCCATTCCAATACCAATTTTATTAAGCAAATAAAAGTATATGTTATAAAAATTCTGAAAAATATAATCCAAGAACTTTGCCTCATCGGGAAAAACTTCAATTTTGCATGTCATAGCAACATTTTTAAAGGAATTAAAAACAAAATCAATTCTTTCAAAAAATTCATTCGGTTTGCTTATAAGAATATCCCCATTAAAAAAAATAAGAATATCTCCTTCCGCAGCTTCCGAACCCCTGTTTCTTCCTGCCGCTATATTTTGTCTTTCAATTCCGTTGTGAACAATAACTTTATCAGAAAATCTCTTTGCAATATCAATTGTTTTATCGGTACTTCTTCCGTCCGATACAATTATTTCATAATCGTACTTTTTCTTTAAAGAATTATCTGCCAGCTGATTTAATAGCTGCGGTAAAAGTTTTTCTTCATTCAATGTAGGTATTATGATGCTGTATTTCAAATTACGCCTAATAAGAAATTGGTATAAATTTTAAACCGGGACTTATACGTAACCCCGGCAGCGGAAAATGCAAATAATTGAGAGTATTTTTTACAAATTGCCATCCTTTCCCGAATAAAGGAATTTCTTCGGCATCAATATCAAATGCTATGTAAAATTCATTTTCCTTATAACCATCGGGCTGATGGTTTTTTACAGCATATCCGATAGAAAGCATTAAAAATGAAGGCCAGTATTCAGCAACACTTTCGGGTAAAAGATTTTTAACGCGGATACTCAGCCATAATTTTTGTCCTTCGTAATCATCCATAATGTTATGGTCGTTGTTTGTTCTATTTAGATATTCCTTTGAAGGATAATAACTTACGCGCGGTTGGAAATTATTAAGATATGGATAATAATATTTAAGAACATAATACGATGATCCTAAAAAATCCGAAACCGCATCTCCGGGGCTGAATCCCCACTGAGGACCGTAACCGTCCTGAATTTCAACATAAAGCTGCAAGGCAAGTGCGCTTGCTGCTCCGTACCAAACAGATTCTTCTGTTAAAAAACCAGAGGCTTCAAATCCTGATGAGAATGCGTAACTTTGTAAATATGTTCCATAAAAATGGCCAAGCTTATCAATCCATAAAGCATATTCCCAGTCATTCATAACTTTAAATTCAGCTTTGTCGCGCCACCAGGTATTTTGGTAATAATCATTTACAAAATACAACGAGGTTGCTGTAACGGCACCTAAAGTAATCATTACGGGATAATTAAACTGACGCCGGAAAACTTCGGGCTTTTCCATTAGAGGTATGGAATCAAGTTTTTCAGGCTGAAAAGAGATTCCATTATCCTCTTGAAAATCTGTAATTTCCAGCGGATTTATTTTAATTTGTTTTTCCGTAAAAGAAGTATCAGTAAAAGATACTTGCGCTGACACAGAAACAATACTAATTAAAAGCAGACACAAATATTTCATATAAATTAAAGACCGGCTTTTGTGCCGGTCATAATCCTTATTTTTCTGGTTTCATTTGAGGAAAAAGAATTACATCACGGATTGACGGCTGGCTGGTAAGCAGCATTACTAATCTGTCAATGCCAATTCCAAGTCCTGCTGTTGGAGGCATACCGTATTCGAGAGCACGAACAAAATCCTCATCAATCTGATGTGCTTCATCATCTCCCTCTTCAATCATTTTACCTTGTGCTTCAAATCTTTCCTTCTGATCAATAGGATCATTCAGTTCCGAAAAAGCATTGCAAATTTCTCTTCCCAGAACAAATCCTTCAAAACGTTCAACAAGTCCTTCTTTTGTTCTGTGCTTTTTAGCAAGCGGCGATAATTCAACCGGGTAATCCGTTACAAAAGTCGGGTTAATCAATTCGGGCTGCACCGTAACTTCAAAAAGTTCGTCAATCAGTTTTCCTTTGCTTTCGCCGCCTTTAATTCCTACACCGCGTTTTTTAAGTTCACCAATTATATCGGACGATGTTGCTTTTAATACATCCAGTCCGGTTTTTTCTTTTATACTGTCAACCATAGATACTCTCTGCCACGGAGCTTTAAAGCTGATCATCTTTCCTTCAATTTCAAATTCAGTTTTATTAAAAACATCTTGTGCAATAGTATTTACCATTTTCTCAACAAAACACATCATCCATTCATAATCTTTAAAGGCAACATACAATTCCATCATTGTAAATTCTGGATTGTGAGTTTTGTCCATTCCTTCATTTCGGAAATCTTTCGATATTTCGTATACTCCGTCGAAACCGCCGACAATTAATCTTTTAAGATAAAGCTCATCTGCAATTCTTAAATATAAAGGCACATCCAAAGCATTATGATGTGTTACAAACGGTCTTGCGGCAGCTCCTCCGTACATAGGCTGAAGCACAGGCGTTTCAACTTCAACATAACCGTTCGAATCTAAAAATCTTCTCATTGAAGAAACAATTTTACTCCTTTTAAGAAATACTTCTTTTACTTCCGGATTAACAATCAGGTCAACATATCTCTGACGGTATCTTAATTCCTTGTCGGCAAACTGATCGAATACCTGTTTATTCCCGTTTTCGTCGACAACTTCTTTTGTTATCGGAATTGGTCTAAGAGATTTTGAAAGAATATTTAATGATTTTGCATGAACAGAAATTTCTCCTGTTTTTGTTTTAAAAACAAAACCCGAAACACCTATTATATCACCTATATCGAGCAATCGGAAAGCATCGTAAATTTCACCGACATCATCTTTTCTTAAATAAACTTGAATACGCCCGTTTTTATCCATTATGTGTACAAAAGAAGCTTTTCCCATTCTGCGGATTGCCATAATTCTTCCGGCTACACTTACATCTTTTCCTTCAAGTTTTTCAAAATTATTCTTGATTTCATCAGAATACGAATTAACCTCGAAACTGTATGCATATGGCTGAATGCCCATTTTAGCAAGTTCGTTAAGTTCTTCATATCTTCGCTGGATAAGAGTATTGCTATCCTGCTGAATATTATTTTCCAATTTTTTTTCCTCCTTTAACATCAATATATTTTTCAATTTCTTTCTTTTTAATTTCCATATATTCTCCGGGTCTTAATTTTCCTAACTGAAAATTACCGAATTTTATTCTTTCAAGGCTTTTAACATTGTACCCAAGCGAAGAAAACATCCTTTTTACGAAGTGATTTCTGCCTTCAACAGTTGTTACATTAACTTTTTTCCAGTTCTTTATTTCTTTAAACTCGATGGAATTAAATCTGCTTTTACGGTTATCCAGGATAATCCCTTTGCTTAACCTTTCCCTGTCTTTTTCTTCAAGCGGTTTATCAAGAGTAGCTTTATATTCCCTTATAATTCTATTACTTGGATGTGTCATCTTATTTGAAAAATCACCGTCATTTGTAAGAAGAAGAAGTCCGGTTGTATTATAATCCAATCTGCCTACAGGAAAAATCTTTTTATCAGTTTTTATCAATTCAATTACAGTTTTTCTATCTTTCTCATCAGAAGTTGAAGTTATAAAGCCTTTGGGTTTGTTAAGAATAAAATAAACCCGGTCTTCAAATTTTATTTTTTCTCCGTCTACAGCAACAACATCTTTTTCTGTATCAATTTTTACTGAAAGGTCCGAAATTATTTTCCCGTTTATGGAAATTCGTCCTTGCTCAACAAGTTCTTCGGATTTCCTGCGGGAAGCAATTCCGCATTCCGATAAATATTTATTAATTCTCAGATTCATCTTCGTTTAACCCGCCTTCGTTTTCTGCTATTTCTTCCATTTGATTAAGCATAATTTGTCTTTTCTGTTCTAAAAATTCTTCGTCTTTCATAATTTCTTCAATTTCTCTTGGTTTAGGCAGATCTGTAATTCTGTTAAGCCCGAAGTACTTTAAAAATTCGTCGGTTGTGCCGTAAAGCAGCGGACGCCCCATCGAATCAGCTCTGCCTTTAATTGTGATAAGATTTTTCTCGAGCAGTGTGTTGATGATGTAATCCGAATTCACTCCGCGTATTGTTTCAACCTCAGGTTTTGTTATCGGCTGTTTATATGCAATGATAGAAAGAGTTTCTACTGCTGCCTGACTCAAACGTCTCCGGCTGCTTTCGGAGGACAGATACCCTATATAATTTGCATAACCTGCATCAGTGGCATATATAAATCCTTCTGCAATTCTCCTTATTCTGAAGGGCTGTTCTGTCTGTTCATAAACAGAATTTAATTCTTCAACAGCAGTTTCAACTTCCTGTACCGTAACAACAATATCTTCACCATCGATAGCTTTAATTGCTTTGATAAGCTCATTTGCCTTAATAGGTTCGTCTGTTGCAAAAATTAATGCACTTATAATTGATTTATAAATTTTATCCATTTATCTCTGCGTTGTAAATTACAAAATCATTAAAATTTTCCGACTCCTTTATTCCGATTCTTCCCATTTTTACAAGTTCTAACATTGCAATAAATGTTACAATTATCCTTATTTTTTCTTTCATACTGCGAATAAGATTAATAAATAAAACTTGTGTTCCGTCAGCAACTTTGCTCATTAAATAATCAACTTGTTCTTCAATGGAAACATTAATTTTATTTATTTTATGAACAGGCTCGCTTTTCTTTTCTTCAAGAACTGTTTTAAAAGCTTTTATTAAGTCGAATATTGTTATATTTTTAAGTAAAGTTTCAAATTCAGGAGGATTCTCTTTAGGATCTTCCTTATTATATCCTCTGAAATTTAATTTCATTGTGTCGGATTCAAGAAGAACAAGTTCTTCGGACATCTCTTTATAACGTTTATATTCAAGCAACGCCTTTACAAGCTCATCGCGCGGATCAATTTCTTCACCTTTCTCATTAATTTCGCGGGGCAAAAGCATTTTAACTTTTATCTGCATCAATGTTGAAGCCATTAGAATAAAATCGCCGGCGATTTCCAGATCAAGCTGCTTTATAATATTCAGGTAATCAAAAAAATCCTTTGTGATTTTAGAAATCGGTATATCGTATATATCAATTTCGTCCCTTTTGATAAAAAACAAAAGTAAATCTAAAGGTCCTTCGAACTGCTGAAGTTTAATTTTGTAAATACTCATCCGAATTTCATTTTCTGACGAACTTCTTCCATCGTCTGTTTTGCAACTGCTCTGGCTTTGGTTTCACCATCATTCAGCACATCCAAAACTTCGTTCCGGTTATTTTCGTAATAATTTCTTTTTTCAAGTATAGGTGCAAGAAATCTGTTTATGCCTGCAGAACATTTTGCTTTGCAATCAACACAGCCTAAAGCTCCAGAACGGCAGTTCTCTTCTATTTCGCCTACTTCCGAAGGGTTGAATTTTTTCTGATATGTAAAAACAAGACATACTTCCGGTCTTCCGGGATCATTTTTCCGTAATTTCTGCGGATCTGTAACTGCTTTCCGTAGTTTCTGACCTACAATATCGGGACTATCGGATAGTAATATCGTATTATTTAGAGATTTACTCATCTTCGAGTTTCCGTCAAGTCCCTGAAGCCTTGAAAAGGTAGTTAACAATGGTTCAGGCTCAGGAAATACATTACCGTACTGCTGATTAAATTTCCTTGCAATTTCACGGGTAATTTCAACGTGAGGCACCTGGTCTTCACCAACTGGAACAGCATTGCCCTTATAAAGAAGAATATCTGCTGCCTGCAACACCGGATAACCGAGATGACCGAATATTACATTATCAATATTCAGTTCCCTTATCTGGTCTTTAACTGTAGGGTTACGTTCAAGTCTTGCTGTAGTTATTAACATAGTGTAAATAAGGAACAATTCCGTATGTTCTTTAATTTGAGATTGTCTGAAAAACGGACTTTTAACCGGATCGAGTCCTGTTGAAAGCCAGTCAATAATCATTTCAATTGTGTTATCGTAAATTCCTGAAGTATCAAGACTTGTAGTAAGAACGTGGTAATCGGCAATCAAATGAAAACTGTCGTAATCGTTCTGAAGTTTAACCCAGTTTTCAAGCGCGCCAACATAATGTCCAATATGCAGCTTGCCTGTAGGTCTCATTCCGCTTAAAATTCTTTTTCTACCCATATATCCATAAAAATTATTAGTGATCTTAAAATAAAAAATTACAGATGGGAATTTAATGAAAATAACTGATTTTTAAGAATGGAATAAATATTTTTTCCAAGATGAGTCCATTCTGCTGACGCTGTTTTTAATATACATAAGATGATCGGGTCTGTAAGGTTTGATTTTTAGTTGCATTTCAGCCTCTTCGGGAGTACGGTTGCCTTTTATATTATTGCATCTGGTACACGCTGTTATCAAATTTTCCCAAATATCCTCTCCTCCTCTGGCCTTTGGAATAATATGATCAATTGTCAATGGTAAGTCGCCTCTTCCGCAATAACCGCATTTATGATTATCCCTTTTAAATATATTTTTTCTGCTTAATAATATTTTTTTATAAGGAACATTAATATAATCTTTTAATCTTATTACACTCGGGCATTGCAATTCCTGACTGACAGAATGAATTTTTAAAGAGTTTTTGGAATCTATTAATTCTGCTTTACGTAAATACATCAGAATAATTGCTTTTTTTACATTACAGACAGTAAGTGGTTCGTAGCTTTGGTTGAGAAGCAGGACTTTTGCATTTAATTTACCATTATTCGTACAGACTTGTTCGAAGACAACCTCCTTTGAATAAATGAATTTAATGCGTAAATATAATTATTTTTTTTATTACAAGTTATCCATTATTACCTTAATGATGTAGTGCCTTTTATAATAAAATATTTTGCTTAATCGATTTATGTATTTCATCTTGTAATAATTCGGTTTTTGTTTTATATTTACACTCTAAATTTCAATGCACCCGTAGCTCAATTGGATAGAGCATCTGACTACGGATCAGAAGGTTTGGGGTTCGACTCCCTACGGGTGTACTTCTAATAATGAATAATTAAGAGTTAATAATTAAAAAGAGATTGGTAATAACTCCGATTTAATAGAATTTCGAAGAAATTCTACAATAACTATTACTTATTCATTATTAATTTTTAATTATGTTCCTGCGCCCGTGGCTCAATGGATAGAGCATCAGATTCCGGTTCTGAGGGTTGAAGGTTCGAGTCCTTCCGGGCGTACTCCAGCTAATGAATAATTAAAATGGCAGTTAACAACTTGCTGTTTATTTAATTAGAATTTCGAAGAAATTCCTCAATAAATTCTTAATTATTACTTATTAACTTTTAATTGAAATTTATGCTATTCGATAAACTTCATTACGATTTTATGTTTGCCGCTCTTACTGAAGCCGAAAGAGCTTCCGAGCAGGAAGAAATACCTGTAGGAGCAGTTGTTGTACATAATAACAGAATTATCGGGAAAGGTTTTAATCAAGTTGAAAAATTAAAAGACCCGACTGCCCATGCCGAAATGATAGCAATAACCGCCGCTTCAAACCATCTAAACGAAAAGTTTCTGCTTAATTGCGACATTTATGTTACTTTGGAACCTTGCGTTATGTGTACCGGAGCAATTATAAATTCGAAAATTAGAAATCTATATTATTCTGTTCCCGATCCCAAAAGTGGAGCCTGCGGTTCTGTTTATAACATTCCTGAAGAAAATAAGCTTAACCATAGAGTAAATGTTTTTCAAGGTATCTATTCTGAAGAAAGCCGGCATCTTCTGAAAGACTTTTTTTATAAAAAAAGATAATACTCATAATAAATTCTGAATATTCACTTAAAAAATTGTTAATTTTCGCTAATTAAATTAATATTATAGGATATTTATGAAATTGGTAATTTTTGGAGCCCCGGGAGTCGGCAAGGGCACACAGGCAAAAATTCTTTCCGAAAAGCTTAAAATTGTTCATATCTCTACTGGAGACATTTTAAGGCAAGCAATTAAACAAGATTCGGAAACAGGCAGAAATATAAAAAATATTATTGATAAAGGTCAGCTTGTTCCTGATGAAATAATGATAGAAATTGTTAAAGAAGCAATTACTTCTGAAAATTGTTCGAACGGATATATTTTAGACGGATTCCCAAGAACAGTAAATCAGGCGGTAATGCTCGACAGGCTTTTTATTAGCACAGGACAATCGATGCCGATAATAATTGATATTGCAGCAGATGACGAAGTGCTTATCAGCAGACTGACATCCCGAAGAACTTGTAATTCGTGCAAAAACATTGTAAGTCTTTCCGATATAAAAGAAAAAGATGTATGCCCTATATGTAACAGTGTTAACACACTTGAAAAAAGAAAAGATGACGATGAGGATGTAATAAGAAAGAGATTAAAAGTTTTTCACGAAACAACTGCCCCTGTTATGGAATATTACAGCAAAAAAGGCAAAATAATTAAAGTAAACGGAATTCAACCAATCGAAAAGGTAAACGCTGATATATTAGAAGAATTACATTAAACAGTTTCTGATTTTTTTCGCACTTTTACTTCAACAGCTTTGCCGTCAGAAATCTTTATGATTTTTGTATCGAATTGTTTAACCAACTCATAATTATGTGTTGCAAACAAAACTGAAGTGCCTCCGGAGTTAATCTTTTTAATAAGATTAAGGATTTCTTCGCTTGTTTCCGGATCAAGATTTCCTGTTGGTTCGTCGGCAAGTATCAATTTAGGTTCATTTATTATTGCTCTTGCAATAGCTACTCTTTGTTTTTCTCCGCCCGATAAATTTTGCGGCATCTGGTTCCTTTTATGAGATAAACCTACATCCGCAAGCGCATTAAGAATTTTCTTTTTTATATCGGTTTTCCTAACGCCTGTAACTTTTAAAACAAATTCCAGATTATCATAAACATTCCGGTCTTCGAGTAAACGAAAATCTTGAAATACAATTCCAAGTTTTCTTCTTAAAAAAGGAATATCTTTTTGAGAAATATTATCTGAATTATGTCCGCATACTTCAATGTAGCCAGAAATAGGAAAAATATTCATATAAATTAATTGAAGGAGAGTACTTTTACCGGCTCCGCTCTTCCCTATCAAAAAAGAGAATTCTCCCTGCTTTAATTCGAAATTCAAATCGCTAAAAACCGGCTGCCCCGGATATGCAAATTCAACATGACTGGTAGTTAACATTTTTATCCTTTTTTTATTACAAACTGAGCTCTGTCTATATCCGGGTTTGCGTCTTTAAAAGTAAATGCCCGGTAACAATTAGAAACATACAAAGATGTTTTGGAAACCGCATCAAAGAAAAATTCAAACGGATAAATTTTTTGTTTGTGAATTTCAGTAACTATATTGCCATTTTCAAGTATTATCTTAAATTTATTTGTATGAATTCGGTTTTTTTTATTAAAACTGCTATATTGAAAATATTTCATTCCTTCCGTAGTGCCTTTTCTGTTAAGTACTTTTGAATGGCGAAGACTGTTTTTATAAAGACTTACATCAAAAGTAAAAATTCCATCATCCGATAAAATCTGTTCAACTTCTTTAAACATCTTAATAATATCTTTTTTTCTTAAAAGATAGTTAACACTATCAAAAGTGGAAAAAATAAAATTATACTTTTCTTTAAAAGGAAGGTCACGCATATCGCAACATACTACGTTTTTATTTTGACATTCAATTTGTTTTAACATTGATAATGAAATATCGCTTATTACCATTTCAGGAAATATCGGATGTAAATACTCCGAAACTAATCCGGTACCCGAAGCAAGTTCCAATATTTTAGGGATATCAATGTTATTTGAGTCAATCAATTCACAGATATATTTAGTCCATTCCTTAAATGAAATGTCCCGCATAAGGTGTGAATAAATAACAGAAACGTAATTATATGGTTTAACCTGCATTTTTAATTTTCCGATTTTGTGCAATTATCACATTCCATTTAAATGCTTCAATTGTGCTTGAAGGATTAGCCTGCAATTTCCCGGAAATGTCAAATGCAGTTCCGTGATCGGGAGAAGTACGGACAATTGGAAGTCCCGCTGTAAAATTAACTCCTTTATCAAAATTAAGCATTTTAAAAGGTATTAAAACCTGGTCGTGGTACATACCAACAACAGCATCATATTTAAGATGAAGACCTTTGCCGAAGAATGCATCTGGAACAAATGGTCCCTCAACAATTTCAGAAGGAAATGTTTTTATCACCGGTGCTATTATTTCCTCTTCTTCTTTTCCAAGTCTGCCGTTTTCACCGCCATGCGGATTTAATGAAAGCACTGCAATCTTGGGTTTTTTCATGGCTATATCTGTTTTTAAAGTGTTAACAACAAGATTGATTATCTTAAATAGTTTATTTTCTGTAATATTTGCCGGAATGTCTTTTAGAGGAATATGAATTGTTGTAAGCGCAGCTTTCATATTGTCTGATAAAAACATCATACCATAATCATTTGTGTTACAAATATCTGCCAATATTTCAGTATGACCCGGAAAGTTAATTCCAGCCATTTCTAAAGATATTTTAGAAATTGGAGCCGTAACAATTCCATCTGTTTTTTTAGAAAGAGCTAATTTTGAAGCTAACTCAATTGCGGCTAATGATATTTTTCCGGAAATATCTGTAGGCATACCCGGATTAAATTGAGCATTTCCTAAATCGATAAGGTTCAAATGACCTGAAAGAAAAACAGGATTATCTATATTGCAATAATTAATAGGTATTCTAAAATCAAGAAGACTTCTATAATGTTCAAAAATGTTTTCGGGACAAATAAAAATTATTGAATATTTTTCACTGTTAAATACTTGCCTGATTGATTTCAAGCTTACTTCCGGACCAATTCCGTTTATGTCTCCGCATGTAAAAATAATATTAACCATTATAATACAAGCTCAAATTTTCCAAGTCCGGATTTATCAATAAAAATAAATTTTTTACTTAATTTTTCGTATATCCAGTATTCAAGGGCAAAATTATTTTTAGTAAATGATCTTTGAATTGAATCTGCCTGACCGTATTTGATAAAAATCAGCCCCCTGTCGCTTAAAGCTCCGTTTCTTTCATCAATAGTACTAAATTCTTTAGCTGCTTTATCAACTCTTTGATAAAACAGTTCCATAATTTCATTAAATTTTGTAGCAGTGTCAGGGTCAAATTTTTTCCAATATAGATATAGCAGTTCTTTACCGCTGAAATTTTCCTTTAATTTATCAATTTCTTCTTTTCCTTGAATTTTAGATAATATTTTTATTGCAAAATCAGTGTCCTTTAATGATCGCGGCTTATTTTCCCATTCAATAAAATCATTACATTTTTTTAATATTTTGTCATTAACCGAAATTTCAATCTTCACAAAACCTTCATCAAGCCTTTCTAATCCGTCTGTAATCGAAAAAAGTCCGAATTTCCCATTCTCTTCTAACTTAGTCTTAATTTTGTTGTTATCATCAAAAATAAGAAGATTTGATAAATATCTTACTTTACAAACTGATTTAATTACTTGTTTATCTTTTTGAGAAATTGTGATAGTAACTGTATCGGGCAAGTTTTTTGTTTTAGGGATAATTAAGCTGAATTTATCTTTTGAAAACGGTATGGAATTTTCGTTCTTAAGAATTAGAACATTATTTAAGGAGTCGTAATAATCCACAACAAATGGTTTTAGGAAATATTCAGAATTATCAGAAACCGATATTTCAGATTCGGATGGAATTAGACGTTTATTTTGTACATCAATAGAAGATTTAATAACATATTTACCTACTTGTAATAAGAAATTAACAACACCTTGCAGATAATTATCTCGCGATTCTGTAATTTCAAAATTATCTGCCCAGGCAATTTGTGAGAAAGACTGTCTGCTTATTTCTTTAGTTTCCGAATTAACAACATCAAAAATGATTAAAATATCAGATGAATATCTTCTTCCGTTTTTTTCAAAAATAAGTTTATCATAACTTATCTTAAAAGATAAATAAAGATTATAATAAGCAGAATCTGCCGGAATTATTTGCGTTTCAAATACAACTAAATTTTCTTTGAAGCTGTCGTCATTCCTGTTAGATGACTGCGGTATAATAAGTCCGGCAAATATAAATAATATTAAAAATATTCTGAAGATTTGAAACTTCATAATATCAGCTGTTCATATTTATTAGAAAATCCTTATTGGATTTTGTGCCTCTCATTTTATCAAGAATAAATTCCATAGCCTCAACAGAATCGTATTCAGCTAATATTTTTCTCAAAATCCATATTCTGTTAAGAACATCATCTTTCAATAATAGTTCTTCTTTACGAGTACCTGATTTATTAACATTAATAGCAGGGAAAATACGTCTGTCTGCAAGATCTCTGTCGAGAACCAATTCCATATTACCGGTTCCCTTAAATTCTTCAAATATAACTTCATCCATTCTGCTGCCCGTTTCAATAAGAGCTGTAGCAATTATTGTAAGACTTCCGCCGTCTTCAGTGTTTCTTGCGGCTCCGAAAAATCTTGTAGGCTTTTGTAATGCATTCGAATCAACGCCTCCCGAAAGTATTCTTCCGCTGTGAGGAATTACTGTGTTATGCGCACGCGCAAGACGTGTAATACTGTCTAACAGAATAACAACATCTTCTTTAGCTTCAACCATTCTTTTTGCTTTTTCAATAACCATATTTGCAACCTGAACGTGTCTTTCAGCAGGCTCATCAAAAGTAGATGCAATAACTTCTGCCTGAACAGAACGCTGCATATCAGTAACTTCTTCGGGACGTTCATCTATCAAAAGCATTATAAGTTTAATTTCCGGATGGTTTCTCGTTATTGAGTTGGCTATTTTCTGAAGAAGAATTGTTTTACCGCTTTTTGGAGGGGATACTATTAAACCTCTCTGCCCTTTTCCGATAGGAGATAATAAATCCATAATTCGCATCGAGTGTTCGCCGGGAGCTGATTCTAAACTGATTTTTTTTGTAGGATAAAGAGGAGTTAAATCATCGAACTGAGTCCTTTCCTTTATTTGATCAGGATCTTTTCCGTTTACAGCCTCAACCCGCAAGAGGGCAAAAAATCTTTCTCCTTCTTTTGGCGGTCTTACCTGCCCGCTCACAAAATCTCCGGTACGGAGTCCGAATCTTTTAATTTGTGAAGGTGATACATAAATATCATCCGGAGAAGGCAGATAATTATAATCGGAGGATCTTAAAAATCCGTAACCATCTGATAAAGCTTCAAGAACTCCGCGGGAAAATGTAAGCCCGTCCTTTTTAGTCTGCTCTTCCAGAATTTTAAATATCAATTCTTGTTTTCTTAATTCAGTATATCCCTGAATATTTAAGTCTTTTGCTATTTCATATAAATCTACAATTTTTTTCGATTGGAGTTGAGAAATATCCATCGGCATATTTATGTACCTGTTTTTGTTTAAAATATATTGTTTAATTGTTTATGGTTTAACAAGATCAGTTAACCGGGGCCTATTATTTTTTGATTTTAACTAGAACTTCCTTTGATTGGAACAAGAGGAACATCGCAAAATTACCTTTCAAATTATTTAATGTCAAGTAAAATCTTTCAATATTAATTTTTCTTTTATCGAACCGAGCATATAAATGCTGCCTAATACCACCATACACTCGTTTTTACCCGTTTTTATAAAGTTTGAAATAACTATATCAGGATTTTCTTCATTGCTTGATTTTAAATCCATATTATCGGTCACTTCTAAAAATTCTTTATAATTTAATGCTCTTTCGTTATCTATTCGTGTAAAAATAATTTCGTCGAAATATTCTTTTAATAAAACCATCATATTTCTGATGTTTTTATCTTTCATAGCTCCAAAAATCAAATAACATTTATCATAACTCAGGAATTCCTTTCCGAATTCTGTTAAAAAAGCATTAATACCTTCTTCGTTATGTGCAGAATCGAATATTACTTTAGGATATTTGTTAAATATTTCATATCTGCCTTGAATGCCAGAATTTTTTATTGTATTATCTAAACCTTTTAGAATTATATCGTTATTATTAATATTTAATATTTTATTTAGCGTAAGAACAGCTAATGCCGCATTGTATTTTTGATGTTTCCCGCAGAGTGGGAGTTTTTCTATAGTAAATTCATTTTTACTTATTTTTAATATAAGGTTATCATCATTATTATATATAAAATCTGGTAATTCATATAAATCTGCTGATTTTTCCGATACTTTATTCTTAATGACATTAATCGCTGCATCGGGAAGAAGCCCTGTAAACACTTTCCCGTTTTGTTTTATAATTCCTGCTTTTTCTCTGGCAATGTGTTCAATAGAATTTCCCAATATATTCTGATGCTCAAGGCTTATTGTTGTTATAACCGATGCAAGTGGATTAATAATATTAGTTGCATCAAGTCTTCCGCCTAAACCTGTTTCAATAACTGCATAATCAACTTTTTCGGAATTAAAATATTCGAATGCCAAAGCTGTAGTAATTTCAAAAAAAGTAACACTGTTATTGACTATGTAATTATGATTATTTGTCAGAAAGTCAGCGATAAAATCATTATTTATCATCTCTCCGTTTATTCTTATCCGTTCGTTAAATTTAACAAAATGCGGAGATGTATATAATCCTGTCTTAAAACCAGCTTCTCGTAATATGCTTGCCATAAAAGAAGCTGTACTTCCCTTTCCGTTTGAACCGGCAATGTGAATACATTTTAAATTATTTTGAGGATTGCCAAGATGATTCATTAGATTGGTAATACTTTCCAATCCAAGCTTTATGCTGAATTGGTGAAGCGAATAGATTTTTTCAAGTGCTTCTTGTATGTCCATTTTATAGAATATACGAAGCAGTCAATTCGGAGATATTATTAATTTTCATCTCTTCGCAGTATTTTTTTAACCCTTCAATAATCTCAATTCCTGCATTCGGATTAATAAAATTAACAGTGCCTAACTCAAAAGCCGATGCTCCGGCTATCATAAACTCAACTGCATCTTTCCAGCACATAATTCCGCCTATGCCGATAATAGGTATATCAACATTTCTGCTGATTTCAAGCACTTTTGCTAATGCCACCGGTTTAATTGCCGGACCCGATAACCCTCCGGTAATGTTTTTTATTACAGGTTTTCGTGTGTAAATATTAAATGCAGTTCCAACCAATGTATTTATAGCCGATACAGCATCTGCACCTTCTTTTTTTGCCACTGCTGCAAACTGACTTATAGAGGCCGTATTCGGTGAAAGTTTAATTATCAAAGTTTTATTAGTTACGGCTCTTACTTTTTCTGTAATTTTACCAACTGCTTCAGGGTTATTTCCAAATACAAGTCCGCCTTCTTTAACATTAGGACACGAAACATTTATTTCAAAACCTTTTACTGTATCTTGCTCTTCAAGTATTTTTACACACTCAACATATTCTTCGATGCTGCTTGCAGCTATATTACAAATTAAAGTACTGTTCACTTTTTGTAAAAAAGGGATTTTTTCTTCAATAAATTTTTCTATACCTACATTAGCCAATCCAATCGCATTAAGCATTCCAGAGGAAGTTTCCATTATTCTGCGTGGAGGATTTCCCTTCCGTGGTTTCAATGATACAGATTTTGTTACAATTGCTCCTATTTTACTAAGATCAGTAAAATTAGAGATTTCATTTCCGTAACCAACAGTTCCCGATGCAAGCATTACAGGGTTTTGCAATTTGAGTTTGCCTATTTTTACGCTTAAATCTATCATAACTTAACTTCCTTTGCATCAAAAACAGGTCCGTCAATACATACCAATTTATATTTATCTTCTTCTTCAGCAGATTCGATATTGCAGCCTTGACAAATACCAAAACCGCAAGCCATCGCACATTCCGTCGATAACTGGCAATTTATTTTATATTGTAAAGATAAATCTTGAACTGCTTTAAGCATTGGTGTTGGTCCGCACGAAAAAATCACAGTATTATCCAAATCAATTTCATCTATGTACCTTTTAAATGATTCAACAACATTTCCTTTAAAACCAACTGATCCGTTATCTGTTGAGATAATGCAGTTTTCCAATCCGTGAGTAATAATCTCCTTTTCGGAACGGCCTCCGATAAACGAATATATTCGTTTGTTTTTTAACTTCTTAGTTAGAAAAGGAAATGGCGCTGCACCCAATCCGCCAGCAATTATTACCGCTGATTCAAATTCCCCTTCGAAATTAAAACCATTTCCCAAAGGTCCTAAAATGTTTACTGTTTCACCGTTCTGTTTACTAGAAAGAAGTTTTGTCCCTTCTCCAGCCACATTAAACATAAAATAAATATATTCTCCTTCAACATCCGAAATGCTGAATGGACGGCGTAACAAGGGGAAATTACAATCAGATACTTTTATATTACAGAATTGTCCAGGTTTTGCGGATTCTGCAATTCCCGGTGAATGAATTTTTATCAGATTTATATTATCCTGTAATTTAATTATTTCAGATACTGTGCTGTTATATATTTTCAATCGTACTATTCTCTTTATTGTTAAATATTAATTAAAAAAGGTCAGTCTTATTATTCAGCTTAAGATGATCTACAACAAGTTTTACATCTTGCGCATTTTCTCTGTTACAAATAAGCAGTGATTCAGGCGTATCAATTACTATTAAATTTTGCGCACCTATTACTGCGGTGAATTTACCATCGGAAAAAATGTATGAGTCCGATGTTTTTTCAGTATATATGTTTCCAGATATGAAATTGTTAAGTTTATCTTTTGGCGACAACTGATAGACTGCTTCCCAGCTGCCCACATCATTCCAATCAAATATACCTTTTATCAGATAAACAGAATTTGATTTTTCCATAATTCCATAATCTATTGAAATGCTTTTTAATTGTCCGTAAACCTGAATTAATGTTTCTGAAAATTTTTCTGTACCTATAACTTCTTTTATCTCCAGTATTCCTTCGTAGAGTTCTGGCATATATTTACGGATTTCATTGATAATAAAATCAACTTTCCAGATAAACATTCCTGCATTCCAGAAAAAATCTCCAGCATCAACAAATCTTTCTGCAGTTGCTTTATTAGGTTTTTCAGCAAATGTTAGAACTTTGTATACATTTTCGCTTACACTATTTTCGCTAATTTGAATGTAGCCATAACCTGTTTCGGGGCGAGAAGGTTGAATTCCTATCGTACATAATGAATTCTTTGAGGAAGCAAATTTTGCTGCTGTTAAAATTGTTGATTGAAATTTCTCAGTATCCGGTATAAGATGATCAGCGGGTAAAACAACCATTACTGCATCCGGATTTCGTTTTTGAACTATTACCGACGCTAGACCGATACAAGGAGCAGTATTTTTCCCGAAAGGTTCATCAATAATATTTTCAACCGGAATATCAGGAAGCTGCTGTTTAACCATCGGTTTCTGCGTTCTATTTGTAATAATTAGTATGTTTTCTTTTTTTACTATTCCTTCAAGTCTGTTTACAGTATCTTGGATCATTGTATTTTTTCCGAAAATCTGTAAAAGCTGTTTTGGTTTTTTTTCTTTGCTGCGAGGCCAGAATCTCGATCCAACTCCGCCTGCCATTATTACTGCATAAATTTCCATTATTTAATTTCCTCCTTTAAAGCATTAATCCTTTCACCAAAAATTTCTGCTTTATTTAAATACCCTGTAATATCAACTTCTTTTCCTCTTACTACAGCTACAATTACAATCAAGCAAGCCCGTATTCCCTCAATTACCGGAGCTATAGCTAGTATTTTTTTTTCTCGTAGTTGGTTAATTGCTTTGCTTGTAATAGTATGCATATCAGCAATCAGCGAAAAACCCGACTGCCGGCTTAAATCTGCATTTTTTAAAAATTTTACTTCAAAATATTCCAATTCTTCATCCGAATATTCATTTGTATTTAATCTTTTTAATAATGGGTCAATCTCTTTTACGGCTTCTAAAATGACAGATTCGTATTCAGCAAGTTTTAATTGATTGTTTTCTGTCTCTTGTATTATTTTAGATTGATTATTATTCTTAGTATTCTCTTTAATTTCATCATTTATTGTTAATTCAATTCCCGAATCTTTGTTTTTCGATTCGTTGATAATTTCAATAACTTTTTGAGGAGTACAAACATCAAGGGTGTTGCTTAAATCCATAATAATTGAAGCGCTGTGTTCTTTAAAATTATCACTAATTGTAAGATAATCGATATTACCTTTCTGTATGAATTGATGAATTTGATCAAGTTTAATTGCTAGTTTCGAAAATTCCGTTCTTCTTTTAAGCCTGTTTATTTCATCGTTTAAATTACTGCATTCTTCAAGATGAGATTTTAACAAAGATACAATCTCAATTTTTTCTGTATTAAGCCGCAGATTCTCTGCAGCTGTTGAAATACTTTGAATTAAATATTTTTTTATCAGATTCATCAATCAGTTTTTGTAAATTCTTTTTACTCTTTTGCTTATTCCGCACATAACTTCGTAAGGAATTGTTTTCATAATTCTCGTCCAATCCCATACAGTTACCTTCTGGCTGCCTTGTTCACCTAATAAAACAATATCGTCTCCGGCCTTAATATCGTCAAACCCGATATCGAACATAACGGTATCCATTGTAATTCTGCCAACTTGACGATATTTTTTCCCGTTTATTATTCCATAGATTTTATTCGATAATTCTCTGTCGTAACCATCAGCATAACCAATCGGAACAATCGCAATGTTAGTTTCTTGTTTTGCAACATACATTCTGCCGTAACTTACAGATTCACCCTTCAAAATGTTTTTTATTCCGCTAACTTTCGATTTTAAACTCATAACTTGTTTTAACGGCATTTTCCCGTCAGTTCTTTCGGATGGTGAAACTCCATAAAGGATAATTCCCGGACGAATCATATCAAAAATACTATCTGAAATTTCTAAAATTGCGCTGCTGTTATTTGCATGAACAACTCCGTAGTTAATACCTGCGGTTTTTAATTCATTTAAAACATTTTTGAACCTATCTAATTGAATGTTCGAAAAAGATTTATCTTCTTCATCCGCAGTTGCATAATGCGTATAAACCCCGTCAAGAGTAACTCCCGGAATTTCGGTGATTTTTTTAAGGAAATTAACAGCATTATAATGTTTTACGCCAATTCTTCCCATGCCTGTATCGATATTTGCTTGAACCCTGATTTCTTTTCCACCGAGACTCTGCAGAATCCTGATGTCATCGTCAACAGAGACTGTTGGGATAACTTTATATTCAACATAATAATTAACTGTGCTGAAGTTCAGCATGGAAAAATCGAGAATAGGAGTATCAATTTTACAAATCTGCCGCAATATCATAGCTTCGTCAATAGAAGATACACCGTAATAATCGGGTTTTTGATTTCCTAGCGAATTTAGGGCTGCTACACATTCGGACATACCATGTCCGTAAGCATCGGCTTTTACAACTGCAAGTATTTTTTTCCCTTTTGCAATATTTCGTATTTGAAGCAAATTTGATTTCAGGTTTGAAAGATTAATTTCGGCGTATGTTGGTCGCATATAAGATGTATTTAAGATTGTTAAACATTTTTTTCGAGTACTAAATTTAACTATTTTTAACTTCATAGCCACGATTTTATTAAATATATAAAATAAAATTTATATAATTCGGAATAGAATTTCTTAATAACAATAGGACATATTATGATTGTTACAACAACACCCAATATCGAAGGGAAAAAAGTATTAAAATATTTAGGACTTGTTTCCGGTGAAGCAATTCTTGGAGCTAATATATTTAAAGATTTTTTTGCCGGAATAAGAGATATTGTCGGCGGAAGAAGCGAAGCATATGAAAAAGAACTTCGCGAAGCTAAAAACATTGCTATCCGCGAAATGTGCGAGCAGGCAACAGCTCTAGGCGGGAATGCAGTTATTTCAGTAGATCTCGATTACGAAACTCTCGGTCAGGGTGGAAGTATGCTTATGGTTTCGGCAAGCGGAACTGCTGTTGTTCTTGAAGATTAATCGGAAACGAGTTTTTTTGCCAGAAGTCTTGATATATAAAGTGCATAAGAAGGTTTTTTTAGCAAAGCGCTTGTGAAATCATCCAGATTAAGAATGAGGACTTCTTCGGTAGTTGAAGCATCAAGAGAATTATCTTCCAGATTGTTCATAAGGAACGATATTTCGCTTCTGAATATTTTATCGTGAGTATATAATATTTTTACTTTATTGGATTTTATTTTATAATAAAGTCCTTCTGCTATTTTTTCTAAAAATAATTGATTATTTTCTTTAAGTTCGGCAAGATTTCTATTTGAATCGAGTTTTATGAAGTTTTCATAAATTTCTGTTATTAAATTTCCTTCTTCTTTTTGGTGTTCGATGGCAAAAGATACGGCATTCCCCTTATCATTATAATTCATATTAACAGTAAAATGTGTTGCCATCATTATTCCGCGTCCGTGAAGTTCAAGCGGATCTCCTGTAAGGTTATTTTCTATTTGTTTCCGCCAGTCAAAACCTTCGCCTTCATCTTCAATATAAAAACTTGATTTAACAGGAGTTATCTCATAACTAAAAAAAACTTTTCGCCTGCTTATCCAAGGATATTTACATTTATCATCAATTAAATCCCCTATATATTTATCACTTTCAAGCCATGCAGTTTTTTCTTCATAAGTAATTCCGCAATTACCATGTTCAATAGCATTCATAAGCAATTCATATAAAGAGACATTTAAATATCCTCTTTTAACAACATCAATTTTATTTGTATTATATAGGAAGTTGCAAATTAAGTTTGCTAGACAGATAGCTTCAACAGGATCGTTATTTAAATATAAAGACTTCGAAATATTGCTCATTAAAGATGTATTAACATCCTTATGTATAAGCATTTGCTCGTTTTCCCTTAGTATTTTCATTATTCGGGGCAGATGAGCGTGAAGTTCGTTTGTGGTAAGCATTACAAGAATGTTTGCGCCACGGAGTTTATCAAGCTGATTTGCAGCTTTTATATTACTGCTTAACCCTATTATGCCTATCTGCATTAACCAGGGATCACTTATGATTATTTCTAACAAATCAAAAGCATCAAAGTTTTGGTCATCAAAATTAAGAAAAATCAGTTTATGCCTTTGAACCGAAAGATATTGAACAGTCTCTGTTATTCCAGAAAGAAGTATTAAATGCTGTTCTTCGGAAAGTCCTTTATTTATTAAATATTTTATTTCTTCTAATTGTGTAAAACTGCTGCTTATTACTGGTATAGTATCCATAAACTCATTTTTTTAGAATATCTCTTTCAAATTATCGAAAAAAAATCAGAGTATTTAATTTCCTATAATTCTATTTTTTATTATGACAAATATATCTGAATTTCACAAATAATTATCGACTTAATATCACAAGTTCATATTATTTCATTCACCGTGTTTAGTTTTAAATCCTTTTTGCATCCATCCTTTTGCAAGCAGTAAGGCAACCGGAGAAGATATTGCAATAATTCCATAAATAAGCCACATAAATTCAGTATTCATTTCGCTTGGAGGCGTATTTGTTGGACAATACTGTGTTAAAAACCAGCCGGAATATAAGCCTGTAATTATTTTTGTAAGAAACCAGGGAAACTGTCCTATTCCCATATAAATACCGGTCATATTTTTGGGAGCAATTTCTGCAACCCACTGTAAAAACCGCGGCTGCCACATTGCTTCACCTATTGTCATAATGCCTATATAAATTAGAAGTGTATAAATATTGGGCCCTAAAGTTAGAATAAATGTTGGAGCAGCCATAACAAATGTGCCGATTATCATCATATTGTAAGTGTCCTTTTTTAATGTTAAGGCAGTTACAATTGGAGTAAGTATAAAGATAAATATCGGATTAAGATTAACAAAGAATTCAAAGTTCTCTTCTACAAATCCTTCGAATGCCCGGCTTGTATATTGCGGAATTGTAAGCCAGTTATGAGCAAAAAGTGTTTGAACCGGAATTAATGCGAAGATAAAGAATAGAAATCGTGCATCGCGAAGAGGAAAATTTTTGATGTAATATTTTATTTTATCCTTTAATTTCATATCCAAAAGCTCATCATCATCCTTTGTATCAGAATTATCATCTTCAAGTCTGTTTTCCTGTAATGCTTTTTGAACGGCTTTTTTAGTTATCATAAAATAAACAGCAAAAATACCTGCAACAGTTAAACCTACATAAACCCAAAAGACACCTTGTATTCCGTATGCATTTCTTACAGGAGGAGAAATTAGTCCTGGCAGAAACCCTCCAAGATTCATTAAGCCATATAACATCGCATAACCCATTCCCGCAGTATTTTTATTTGTAAACTGTTTTACAGCTGCATAAGCAGCAGGCTGGTAAATTCCATATCCTAAAATTATGCCCAATATGCCAAGCATTGCAAAAATATGCGGCATTTCTCCATATCCTTTTATTCCGATATCTGGAGAAATTGTTAAAATTATCCTTCCTACAAGCATAAAAGCAAGTGAAAATAAGAATGCTTTTCGTACGCCAATCCAATCGACAGTTGCACCTAAAAACAACATGCTTAATGTAATTCCGCCTGTTTGAATTGCAACCATTAATCCAGCATCAATATCATTCAATCCGATAAAATCATTAAAAAATATAGCTAAAAGACCAAGAACGCCAAAATAAGTAATCCCTTCTAAAATATACGAAACATTTACCCCTGATAGTGCAACAGAAGTATGTAACAAATCGATAAAAGGCTGGGTTATATCAATAATTGTTTTGTCAAATTCTGTTTTTTCTTTTTTACTGTTCCCTTCAATAAAATATATAGCGGCAAGAGCAAAAAAATTAAAAACGACAGATAGAATAAACCATAAAACACTATTCTGCCCTTTTTTTATTGAAATGCGCGTTGTTGAAAGCACCACAAATAAAAATTCAATTAGAGCTAAGCCAATAATTACAATTTTCAGATTTTCCAATTTATTACCTTTAAATAATTATATTCACTTCGGGGGTCAAGTTAATTTTGAACTTATTTAATACTTCGGCACGAATAAATTCGGAGAATTCAATTATTTCTTTTCCGGTTGCTCCGCCGAAATTAAGTATTACTAAAGCTTGCTGATTATATGTACCAACATTTCCTTTTCTAAAACCTTTTAATCCAGCTTTTTCAATAAGCCAGCCGGCAGGAATTTTAACATTGCCGCTATCAGTTTCAAAATAAATAATATCGTTATATTCCCTTTTCAATCCTTCCAATTCATCGTTTGAAATTTCAGGATTTTTAAAGAAACTTCCGGCATTGCCTAAAATTTCAGTATCCGGAAGTTTACTTGTTCTTATTTCAATTATTTTATTTCGAATTTCTGATAATGATATTTTTTCTTGGTCTGCAAAAATTTGGGAAAGCGGTTTATAATTTAGCTTGTAATGCGGATTTAAACATAAATTATAATTTACTGAAGTAATAATAAACTTATTTTTTAATTCATTTTTAAAAATACTTTCGCGGTAACCGAATTTGCAAAAGCTTTTTTCAATTGTTTTAAAAGATCTGTTTTCAATATCAAAATATTCAACTGAATAAATAATATCGGATACTTCTGTTCCGTATGCCCCGATATTTTGAATTGGTGAAGCGCCTACAGTGCCAGGAATAAGACTTAAATTTTCTGCCCCGTAAAATGAGTTCGATACACAATAATCAACAAAATTATCCCACAACTCCCCAGCATTGGCTTTAATAATAACTTTATCTTCATCTTTTGATAGGACTTCAAATCCGGAAATTTTGTTTTTTATTACAATTCCATCGAAATCATCGGTAAAAAGCACGTTACTTCCGCCTCCTAATATTATCCATTTTCTCTGAAAATAACCTTCATCCGATAATTTTAAAATATCTTCTTTATTTGTAATTTCACAAAAGAATTTTGCCTTCGCATCAATTTTAAATGTGTTTAGATTTTTCAAAGAAATGTTTTTAATTAGTTGCAATTTATATCGAGCTCCTTTTTCCAATTGATAATTTTAAATTTTGTACCGTCGGATTCAAGAAGCACGGCTCCTTCTTTATCTGTTCTTAAAATTATTGAATTCGCAAGTTTAAGATTCCCGATTACTTCATCAGACGGATGACCATAACTGTTAAATTTTCCGGATGATATTAAGGAATATTTTGGAGAAACCCAGTTTAAAAAAGGGAGTCCGGTTCCTTTTTTACTTCCGTGATGACCAATCTTTAATATATCCGAATCTAAAAAAGTCTTATATTTTGTAATCAGCTTACTTTCACTTTCAAACTCAGCATCTCCGGTAAATAATGCCGAAGAACTGCCATAACAAATTTTTACAATACCACTGCGGTTGTTGCTGTCAAAATTAATAATCTTTGAAGACTTGAGGAAATAAATTTTTGCATTGCCCTCATTTAACGCTATACTTTTATAATATGAATATTTCTGTTTTTTATTAATAAGATATTGATTAAAATCCATTTCCTTTTGGATGGTTGTATCTGGCTCCGGGAAATAAATATTTTTGCAAAGATCTTTTTCAATTAGAGAATAAATCCCTTTATAATGGTCTGCATCAATGTGCGAAATAAAAACATAATCGAGCTTTTTAATATTGAGATATTCTAAAAGCGGAATAATCGTTCTTTTCCCGTAATCGAATTCGGGAGTTGCGTTTCCTGCATCTATTAAAGCTTTTTTGCCATCTGGAAAACTTACAAGAAAAGCATCACCCTGGCCCACATCTACCATTAAAATTGACAGCTTGTTTTCTTTAAATATTGTTGAACGGTTAATTAAAAATGTAAAAGATAAATTTAATATTATAAGGATTGCAGTAAGTATTTTTAATTTTAATTTGTTCGGCTTTAACAAAAATGTAAGACCAATAAATATAACAATAAGATAAACTGCTCCGTTAAAAATTGTGAGTCCTGTTGAGCTGAGATATGAGTAATCGGGATTACCAAATATTTTTCCTAAATAAAAAAGAATTGTTGTTAAAAAGTTTGTAACAGAAGATAAAATAAGAGCGCTTTCAATGCTAATCAAAGAAATCAATAATGAAATAAAAGCATTTCCTATAATAATTCCGGCTAATGGAATTGCAAAAATATTTGCAAAGATTGATGTAACAGATATTTTATGAAAATATACTACTGTAAAAGGCAAAGTACCTAACTGGGCAAATATTGAAATAGACGCAAACAACAAGAATTTTTTCAATATTCTGTTTTTAAGTTTCTTCTTATTTATATATTCACTAAAGAGCGGTTGAAAATATATGATAGAAAATACTGCACTTACCGATAATTGGAATCCGGCATTATATAATTGATAAGGATCGAAAGAAAGAATTAGAAGGGCTGCCAGAAATAAAGAATTTACCGGATTATAATTCCTGTCTGCATAAGATGCCGCTAAAATTATAATTGCCATAATTGAAGCTCGTACAGCCGAAACCGGCATTCCTGTTATTGCAAGAAACAATAAAATTCCAGTAGTAAGCAACAAATAACGAAAATGAATATTTAAGCGGGCAAAAAACAAATGCATAATTATAATTATAAATCCTACGTGCAACCCTGATACTGCAAGCAGATGTACTATGCCCGAATTTATAAAAAGCTCTTTAGTTTCATCAGAAATTTCTGACCGATCTGCTAATAAAACACCGCGTAAAAATCCTGCAGTTTCATAATTATGAAGTTCTTTAATACGTTTATCAATGCTTTTCCGGATTTGCAGAAAAAAGTTTTTTGCAAATTCCCTCTTTTGTTTGATTAGCTGAATCTGTTCAATTTCAGCATATCCCGTAGCAGAAATATTTTTCCTATTTAAAAAAGTTTTATAGTCAAATTCTCCCGGATTTTTTATTCCTGCCGGTTGATAAAGATTCCCGATAAAAATCAGCCGGTCGCCGCAATTTATTTCAGGGTATAGCAGATCAAGATTATCTGTTTCTGATTTTATCTTTAATACAACAGAAAACTCTTTAACTATTTTTTGTCCATGGCTTTCAATAGAATCTGTTTTTATGGTTAAAAATATTGCATCTTGGTTGTATAAATGAACATCTTCCACTCTGCTCCACACTTTTACTTCACGCAGATCTTTGAATGGCAAAGATATTTGCTCTGTGTTTAATTCAGCAATTTCAGAGTTAAGAAATCCGGCAGTAAAAATTGAAATTATAATTAGAAACTGATTAAGAATTAAAAGTTTTTTGTAGAAAAGAAGAATGAGTATTGCTGAGAAAATAAAGCTGCATAAGAGAAGAATTCCACCGATACTAAAACTAAAAATGTTAGATGCAAGAATTCCTGCTGTGAAAATAAAAGTAAATTTTATTATTGGATAGTCTTTCATTTCAGAATCTCTAAAATTGAAGACTTTATATGTTCAAGACTTTTAATGCTGTCTGCCAGCTTTTGTGAATGTTTGCCAGAGACAATACAAAGCGAAGGATTTAATGTGTGTGATTTATTGGACAAGTCTTCAAAATTTCCGTGATCGGAACATAAAATAAACGTCATTTCACGGGGAAGTTTATTTAATATTTCTAACAAAAACGAATCGAGAATATTTATTGCATATTCCAAATAATCCTGATGACGCAGATGCCCGAAATGATCGGTGAGATAATATTCGAATAATGTAAAATTGTTTTCCGAAGCAATTTTAATTAATCTTTTTGCAGCTGTTTCGGGTTTTATTACCGGCAGATTATAGTTTAATTTATTTCTCCATCGGGAATTATCAATTTCAGCGCTTATTGCCCTGCCTTTTCTTAAATCATTCAAATTGCATAAAGAAGTTTCATTAAATACGCTTGTTAAAGTGGTAAAGCTTAATCTTTGCCTTCCACTTTTAAGATAATCAAAAAACATTTGCGGATAAGCGTTAACAAACTTCGATTTTAATCCTTTTACAATTACTTCTTTAAATATATTTTTCTCTTTAATTAAAGGATATAATGTTGTGTGCGGAAATGGTCCGAAATGTTTTCCTAAAAATTCGGCAGCATTAAATCCGCAGAAAATTGAAGTTTGCCCCGTACCGCTTTGAGGAATTCCCTCTATGCCCATACACGCATCAACAGGAAAATAAATCGAATCAACTGATTTACCGTAAAGATTATCTAAATGAGGAACACTTGTAAAATGATTTGAGAATATCTTAAAATTATACTTAATGAATGGATTCTTAACAGGGTCATTTTTCCCTATTCCAACACCGTCAATAAAAATCATTAATACAGAATTATCTGTCATATTCAATATCTATGTATTTGTGATTATATCAACAAAATAATTACTTTGATTCTACAAGAATTGTAACTGGACCTTCATTCATAATTTTTATCTGCATCATTGCACCAAACAAACCGGATTCAACTTTTTTTTCACCCAGATTTTTCCTCATCTTCTCTAAAAATAATTCGTATAATTTATTTGCATATTCGGGTTGTGCCGCCTCAGTAAAACTTGGCCTGTTTCCTTTCCGTGCATCGCCGTAAAGCGTAAATTGCGAAATTACTAAAACTTCACCGTCAATATCTTTTACAGAAAGATTCATTTTATTCTGGCTGTCTTCAAAAATCCTGAGATTGGAGCATTTATCCGCAACAAAATCAATTTCCTTTTCAGTATCCGAATTATGAACGCCTAATAAAATTACCATCCCTTTCCCTATCTCTCTAAAATAGCTTTCACTTTCAATTTTAACCCATCCTTCTGATACTCTTTGAACTAATGCTCTCATACTTTTTGACCTGCTACTACCCTTTCAATTCCAAGATAATCCTTAATTAGATATGTATTTATAAAATTATTTTTAATCATAATATTTTTAACATTTTCCGCTTGTCCCTGCCCTGTTTCAAAAAAAAGTTCGCCGCTTGGTTTTAATATTTTTCCGGCAAGGCTTGATATTCTTTTATAAAATGTATAGCCATCCGAATTATCTGTTACAGCTTCTTTTGGTTCGTAATTTACAATCTCTTTTTGCAGAGTAGAGTATTCTTCCAACGAAACATATGGCGGGTTAGAAACAATAATATCAAATTCGGTTTTGATATCAAATTCTTGGTTAAGTATATCATTTTTAAAAAAAGTAATATTACTAATAGAATTTTTATCAGCATTCAATTTTGCTGTTTTAAGGGCATTTTCCGAAATGTCTGTTGCATAAATTGTTGAATCAGGTAAATGTTTCGCAAGGCAGATAGAAATTATTCCGCTTCCAGTTCCGATATCAAGAACATTTAAGTTTGAACCGGTTTTGTATTTTTCGGTAATTATTTCTACAAGAATTTCTGTTTCCTGCCGCGGAATTAAAACATTATCGTTCACGACGAAATTCATACCGAAAAATTCAACCTTGCCAAGGATATATTGCAACGGTTCTCCTTTTGATCTTCTGCTTAAAAATATTCTGTATTTTACAACTTCGTCTTCGCTTAAGGGTTTATCGAATTTTAGATATAATTCAAGTCTTTTACAGCCTAAAATATCAGCCAAAAGAAGTTCTGCATTCATACGGGCAGAATCGATACCTTTTTCAGATAAATATTTGGCGGATAAGTTGATAGACTCGAGAACGGATATCATTTGAAATTGTAAATTTATTAATAATAAGTAAGATTTTAACTTGGAATATACTTAAGATAACTCAAAAATTAAAAGTATTATTAACAATCATTATAAAAGTATTTAGAATTTGACTTTAAAATTTCTATAAATTATCTTACGCGTCGTTATTACATAAATTTCTTAGTTATATTATCTATATGATATTATTATTATTAGGCGCTAACAATGTTATGCGTAACTATATAAAGGAGAAAAGATGAAGTTGAAATGGCTATTTCCATTTGGAATACTCTTGGCTATTGGTATTTTAGGATTATTTTACAACCCTGTATCAGAAGCATCAAAAACCGAATCGTTACCAATTGTACCTGGTGATGTTGCTTGGATGATAACTGCTTCCGGCTTAGTTCTTTTAATGACTCCAGGTCTTTCATTTTTCTATGGAGGAATGGTTAGGATGAAAAATGTTATTTCTACAATGTTGCAAAGTTTCATTTCGCTCGGGGTAATAAGTGTTCTATGGGTATTTATCGGTTTTAGTCTTGCATTTGGAGACAGTTTTGGTGGATTCATCGGAAATCCTTTTACATATTTTATGTTTAAGAATGTCGGGCTTCATACTGATCCTATTTTATCTCCAACAATTCCATTAGCATTATTTGCTTTATTTCAGCTGAAATTTGCAATAATAACACCTGCTTTAATTACCGGTTCTTTTGCTGAAAGGATAAGATTTTCTGGTTACTTATTATTTATTTGTCTTTTTGCAATATTTATTTATTCACCTATAGCTCATTGGACTTGGCATCCAGATGGATTTTTAAGGAAAATGGGTGTTTTGGATTTTGCTGGAGGTACTGTTGTTCATATGTCGGCAGGATTAGCAGCTTTAGCAGGAGCAATTGTTTTAGGACAAAGACGTGATCATTCTAAAAAAATAATGCACAAACCTGCTAATATACCTTTTGTTATGCTTGGAACAGGTATGTTATGGTTTGGATGGTTTGGTTTTAACGGGGGTTCTGCTTTAGCAGCAAATGAAACAGCTGTTCAAGCATTTCTAACAACAAACACAGCTTCAGCAGCAGCGATGCTCGCTTGGATTTTTATTGATGCAATAAAAGGATTAAAAGTATCTGCCCTAGGAGCGTGTATTGGAGCAGTAGTTGGTCTTGTTGCAATTACTCCTGCCGCTGGATTTGTAACAGTTGGACAGAGTATTTTTATTGGAATTGCTGCAAGTGCCTTAAGCAATTATATGGTTCATTTAAAAGCTAAAACACAGGTTGATGATACATTAGATGTCTTTCCCTGCCATGGCATAGGCGGAATGTTTGGCATGGTGGCAACAGGAGTATTTGCTGCAAATGTTGGATTAATTTACGGTGATACAACAACATTTTTGAATCATTTACTTGCTTTATTAATTGTTACAGTATATGCCTTTGCAGGTTCTTATTTGTTATTTAAAATAACCGATATGATAATTCCGATTAGAGTAACTGAAAATCAAGAAATAATTGGACTTGATATTAGCCAACATGGTGAAAGCACATATTATCCAGAAGAATTTAAATTAACAGAAATGCCTGTAAAATAAGAATAATTCATGGCTCAGATATGTTTTTTATCTGAGCCAAATAATTAATATTTCACTTTATCGTTTTTTTTCATCGACTCTTCAGCCATTTTAACTTTATAAGCTTTTAGTTTTTCATTTATTTCTTTATTTGATAAAGCTAAAATCTGAACTGCAAGCAAAGCTGCATTTTTTGCTCCGTCAATTGAAACAGTTGCCACAGGGACACCGGGAGGCATTTGAACAATTGATAAAAGTGAATCCATTCCGTTAAGTGAATTTGAATTTATCGGGACACCAATAACGGGTAAAGTTGTTTGTCCGGCTGTAACTCCCGGAAGATGGGCTGCTCCTCCGGCGGCTGCAATTATAACTTTTAATCCGCGATTTTCTGCAGTTTTTGCATATTCCGCATGCTGTTCGGGTGTACGGTGCGCCGAAAGGATTTTTACTTCAAACGGAATAGAAAATTCCTTAAATATATCTATCGACTTTTGCATCGTATTTAAATCACTGTCACTACCCATAATAATGCCAACAACAGCTTTACTCATACATTTCTCCATAATTGTTAAAATTTAGAAACAAAAGTAATAATACAAATTTATTTTGTCTATAAATTTCGCTCCAATTAATAATTTCTTTATTAACGCCTGTTTAAAGAAGATGCACCTGAACAGTTATATTTTATATTTGAAGGATCTCCGTAATAATTAATTGTTGATGCGCCTGAAATATCGGCAGATAAACTGCTGCTTGCATTTATATCAGCCCGGCTTGCTCCGCTTATATTCGCATTAACATTTTTAGCATAAAAATTAACAGCATCAATTTTGGAAGCTCCCGAAACAAATATATTAAATTCATCAGTTTTACCAGATAAACTAATATTACTTGCTCCGCTTAATTTAATATCAAGCTTCCCTTTTTCTATATTTTTTAAGCTTACTTTACAAGCGCCCGAAATATCCACCTTTTTTAAATCACTTACAGTAATAAATACTTTTAATTCTTCTTGAGGTGAAATTCTTTCATTTGTATCTATAAATAAAGTGTTGTTCCTGACCTTTGTTACAATGTAAGGAATAAGATTATCTTCAGCTTCAATAATTAAAGTATTCGAATTATCTTGAACAGCTTCAACTTCAAAACTGCCGCTTACGTTAATCTCGTTGAAATATTCTGTTTCTCTCTGAACACTTCTTACATTGCCCGAACCTTTTATTCCTACCACATCACAAGAAGTAATTAGTATTAACATTACTGAAAAAAAGATTAAATATTGTTTCATTTCTTTATTCCTTACTGATTTTTTATGTAAGACGTGAATATGGTTATTTTTGTTTCATTCAAAATATTTTTTTTAAAACCGATTATTCATTATGATTTTAATAAATCCGGTAAATTGTGAGCACAATTGAATACAGAGAAAGGTTATCCGAGGCATTACAATCACTTCAGAAAAATGATTTTAAAACTGCTGATAAACTTTTTGAGAAACTTAATTATAATTTCCCCGAAAACGAAGAAATTCTTATCTATTATGCATGTGCAATTTTAGGCAATGGCGATCCTGTTAAAGCTTATGAATTTGCGAATACAGCTGTTGAATTAAGACCCGATCTGATTTATTTACGCAAATTACGCGGTCAGATTTTTATAAAATTAGGACTTAACGAAGCCGCTGCGAAGGATCTTGATTTATACAGAATAAATATAATCAGCGAATATAAAATATGTTGTCTGAATATTATAAGATCGCTTGCCGATTCAGGAAATCTTGAAAAGGCGAAGGAAGAATGCGATACTCTCCTATTATCTTATAATTGGGATGAACTGAAAAGAATAAAAGATTATTTAATTATAGCCCGCAATGTTGATAACTATAATATGAAGGATATTATTGAAAAAGCTGAAATATCATTTAATAATGGAGAATTGTGGTTTTCGAAAATCATCTCTTTATCTTATTTAAGAAAAAAAAATATAGAAGACGTTATACGGATAAAGATGATAAAACTGCATCTTTTAACGCTTTTAAATCAATATCAATATAAACCTGCTAAAAAACTGGCTGATGAATTTTTCCATCTTATTAAAAATAACACGGAATTATTAACTATTGTTGATCAAATAAACAGTCGTCTCGGGAAAATTATGGATCGTGATAATAACTTTATTCCCGAAACCAAGAGTAACACAATTCCTGTTGTAAACGGGGAAAATACTTTTTTCCCGAATACAACTCTTCAGGTAATTTCTGCTAAGTTTTTTAATGTTAGCGAAAATAACAAGCAGAATAACCGTGTTTATTATAAACAGTTTAGTGCATCAGATATAAAATTTATCGGTGTGGAGCTGATTTTTAAAAATCATTTCTTCAATAAGAAGAAAATGAATTACAAGGGGTTTGCAATTTGGTATCTTAATGATTTTGAAATTGGCAGAAGCTACTTTAAGATGAATATCAACGAAAACTGGGATTCGGTTATTTATGTTCAAACCTGGGGCTCCGACGAACATTTTTATTGGGAAAAAGGTGCTGGGAAGGTTGAAATTTATATTGATGATTTCAAGGTAAGCGAATCACTTTTTCGAATTGATGAACAAAAAGAATATCTATTGCCTTTAAAAGAAAAAATTCAGCAAAAATCTGTTCAGGAAAATAAAGTCTCCGAAATTACAATAGTCGAATCCGAAAAAGAAAATCTTCAAAAATTATTAGCTGAACTGAATAATTTTGTGGGACTAAAAAATATTAAAAATTCTATAAAAGAATTTATCGACTATCTCGAGTTTCTTAAAGAAAGAAAAAAGCTCGGCTTAAAAGTTCAGGACGGAATTTCGCTTAATTCCATATTTTTAGGAAATCCCGGAACAGGAAAAACAACAGTAGCCAGATTGATGGCAAAAATCTTTTATTCGATGGGACTGCTTAAAGAGAATAAGCTTGTTGAAGTCGACAGAGCCGCTTTAGTCGGTCAGTATATCGGCGAAACTGCGCAAAAAACGGACAAAATAATTTCCGATGCAATCGGCGGTGTGTTATTTATTGATGAAGCTTATTCCCTAATTAATAAAAACAACAGTCAGGATTTTGGACGCGAAGCAATTGATATTCTGCTTAAAAGAATGGAAGACAAAAAAGGTGAATTTGCAGTAATTGTTGCAGGCTATCCCGAAGAAATGCAAAATTTTCTTGATTCAAATCCAGGTTTGAAATCGAGATTTTCGCATACATTCGAGTTCGAAGATTACTCGCCTTCCGAAATGATTAATATTATTCAAAAGCTTGCAGAATATGAAGATTATTTTATTACAGATGGCGCAAATATATTGTTGAAAAAAGAGTTAACCGGGCTTTACAGAAATCGCGATAAAACTTTTGGAAACGCAAGACTTGCACGAAAAATATTTGATGAGTTAAAATTAAATGTGAGCAAAAGATTTCTTAATTCTTCCGAGAATAAAAAAGATAAAGATTTGCTTTCACATATTCTTGCCGAAGATGTTTCTGATATTTTAAGATTAAATGAAAGTAAAACTGTAAATATTCCCATAAACGAAGAAGAACTTCAAAAGGTTTTATCCGATATTAATAAACTTACCGGACTGGAAAAAGTAAAGAAAGAAATTTCGGATATTGTAAAACTTGCTAAATTCTATCAAGAAAGAGGTGAAAATGTTAAAGAAAAATTTTCATCTCATATCCTCTTTTTAGGAAATCCGGGAACGGGCAAAACCACAGTAGCAAGACTTTTAAGCAGACTTTATTCGGCTTTGGGAGTTTTAGAAAAAGGACATCTTATTGAAACTGACCGCGAAGGACTTGTTGCAGGGTTTGTTGGACAGACAGCAATTAAAACAAAAAATATTGTTAATAAAGCTTTGGGAGGGACCCTTTTTATTGATGAAGCTTATTCGCTTTCTTCCGGTAAAAATGATTTTGGATCCGAAGCTGTTGATGTATTGCTGAAAAAAATGGAAGATGACAGGGGTAAATTTATAACCATTGCAGCTGGATATACAAATGAAATGAAGTTTTTCATTAACAGTAACCCGGGACTCCAATCGCGTTTCAATAAAATATTTTATTTTGACGATTATATTCCGCAGGAACTTTTTACAATTGCCAAGGATATTTTCTATTCATTTAAAATGATTCTTGAAAATGAAGCGGCTGATGTGCTTATAAAATATTTTGAATTTCTTTATAATAAACGTGATGAAAATTTTGGAAATGCCCGTATTGTCAGGAATATCTGCGAAGAAATAAAACAAAACACTTTACTTCGTGAAGCAGAAAGCGAAAACAGAGAATCGAAAAAAGAACTTACAATTCGCAAAGAAGATATTACTCCTTTATATTCCGGTGAGGTTTCTATCGCTTCAGTTAACGTTAATAATGAAGAAATAGATAACATTATTAAGGAAATAAAGCAGCTCCCAGGGTTAAATAATGTTAAACGAGGCATAGATAAACTCATTTCAGGTTTACAAATTTCTGAAATGCGAAAACAGAAAGGTTTTCCGGTATTAAATAAGAATTATAATTGTTTTTTTGCAGGAAAAAGAGGCACTGGAAAATATACTATTGCAGGTTATATTGCAAAAATTTATAAGATATTTAAAATTATTCCTTACGACGAAATAATAAAAATTGAAAAATCCGATATATATGTTGAAAACAATTTATTAAATACCGAGAAATTGGAATCACTCTTAAATCTTTCTTCAGGAAAGATATTGTATTTCCCTCAAATATCCGGATTTCTTTCACTATCTGATAATTTATTGAATGAATTATTTCGTAAAATATTTAACTCTATTGAAATTAATAATTTAAGAAACATTTTAATTATTTCTGACAAACAAAATTGTATAACCGAGTTAAATAAAAGGCTGCCTGATTACACACACTATTTCCCAAACTATTTTACTTTTCAAGATTATTCTCCGCGGGAATTGATTGAAATTACTGCCTTTATTGCATTAGAAAATGGTTATACATTTGATGAAGGGAGTCTTCAGCAGCTCTTCGAAAATTATACTATGCTTTATAACCATCGCGACGACAATTTTCCAAACGCTTATATTGTACAAAATATGTTAAGCAAAGCTATTACCAATCAGGAAGAGAGAATTGCAGCTAATATTAACGATAGATATCACGAGTTAAACCTTATTTTGATTGATGATATACCTAAATTAACTGAATAAATATTGTCCTTTAGGATTTATCGTCGGGTTTATATCTTAACAAATGTTAAATAGTTATTGGTATGACTTGATATTTGTAAATATTTAACGATAATTAGCTATTAGTTTTTTACTTCTTAAGAAGTGATACCTTTGTTTTTATATTGACATTTTTGTTGTAATATGTTATCAATGAGTGTGATTTAAAACACAATAAAGAGGAGTTGGATATGCTGAATAATTTTTCGAACAACAAACCGAATTTCGTTCCAAAACACGATATCGATGTTTTCAATCTCGAGGAAAAGTATTTCAGTATGAAAAAAGAAAACGAAAAATTCTTTTTCCCTTGGGCATTAGAGAACACAGAACCATATTCTAAAAGTACATTGGAAGAGATTAAAAAACTTGAAACGGAAGAAGAAGATCTTTCCAGAAAAATAGAATTAGTTAGAAAGAAAATTAGTGCATTAAGAAGTACAGTGAACGATTACCAATAAACCGAGGCCACGAAGTTTGTTTTTTCATGTTCAGAATAATGAGTACTTAATTAGTTATTATTTCTTTTTAGAAAGTAAAAAAGATTTAAGGGAATTATATTGTGTATCCATTTTTATAGATTTTTTCTTATTTTTTAGATAATCAGCTAATCTTAGCGGCATTTCAATTTTAAAACCAGTATTTAATTCAATTACATCTCCGAATTTTGCCGGATGTGCAGTCTCAAGAATTACACCGAAATCATCTTGTGTTTTTGCATATTTATTAAATGCTAAGTATCCTACTGCACCATGAGGATCTATCAAATAATTATATTTTTCTTTTAATTCCTTAATTGCTTGAATTGTTTGGACATCAGAAAATGAAATGGAAAATATATCATCTCGTATAGATTTTAATAGATTTCCATAAATAGAATCAATTCTTGCTAAATTGCTCGGATTTCCTACATCCATTGCATTGGAATATGTTTTTACAGAAGGACGCGGAATAAACCGACCGCTTTCAATATATTCAGTAAAAACACTATTGGCATTTGCAGCTGCAATGAACTTTTTAACAGGAAGACCGCTTTTTTTGGCTATTAATCCTGCTGTTAAATTTCCTAAATTCCCTGAAGGCACCGAAAATATAACATTTTTATCCCGGGAAATTTGTTTAAATGCTTCAAAATAATAAATGCTCTGTGGAAGAAGTCGTGCTATATTTATTGAATTTGCGGATGATAATGGGATGTATTTTCTTAATTCTTGATCTGTAAATGCTTCTTTTACTAATTTCTGGCAATCATCAAAGGTCCCTTCAATTTCCAAAGCTGTTATATTTTTATCTAACGTTGTAAGCTGCATTTCTTGAATCTTACTTACTTTCTGTGATGGATAAAGAATATATACATTTATTCCTTCAACACCGTAAAATCCATGTGCTACTGCGCTGCCTGTATCTCCTGAAGTAGCAACCAAAATATTTAATTCCCTGTTTTCCTGCCGGATAAAATGAGACATAGTATTTGCCATAAATCTTGCCCCGAAATCTTTGAAAGCAAGAGTAGGTCCGTGAAAAAGCTCTAAAATACCCAAGTTATCGGATAATTTAATAACAGGTGCTGGAAATGTAAAAGTACGGCTGATTATCGAGCTTAAAACATCATCGTTCATATTTTCTGAAACGTATGGTCTCAAAACTTCAAAAGCTATTTCACTAAATGAAAAATTATGTAAATTATCTAAAAAAGACTGACTTAACACAGGAATATTTTCCGGAATGAATAAACCGCCGTCCGGAGCCAAACCTTCTAATACGGCAGTCTTAAAATCGGCACATAAATTATTATTTTTATCACTGTAATATTTCATATTATTCAACTATCAAAGGACCGTTTTTATTAATTTTGGATACATAAATTTTATTTTCAATGTTTACATTATTACAAGCTTCTTCCATTGCCGAGGCAACTTTTTCGGCAGTCTCTTTAGAAACCGATAAAGCAAATATTGCAGGACCTGAACCTGAAATATTACAGCCTATTGCTCCTGCTTCATAAGCTGATTCTTTTATCTGATCGTATCCCGGAATAAGTTTGGATCTGTGAGGTTCGGCAACTTTGTCTTTTATTGATCTTCCAATTAAAGCATAATCATTTTGATAAATACCTGAAATTAACCCGCCAACATTTCCCCATTGTGTTATTGCATCTTTTAATTTTACTGTATTGCCTAATAAAGCGCGGGCTTCGCTTGTTTTTATCTCAATTTGCGGATGAATTACCGTGCAATATAGATCAGGAGGTATAGGCAGTTTAATAATATCTATTGGATCGTATGACCTTATTAAAATAAATCCTCCGTAAAGACAAGGAGCAACATTATCTGCGTGGATAGCATTGCTGGCAATTTTTTCACCGTCAAGCGCAAACAACAAAAGTTTATCATTATGCAATGGATTCCCAAGCAGATAGTTTAATCCATAAACTGCAGAAACCGCACTTGCAGCGCTTGATCCTAATCCACTTCCAAGCCCCATTTTTTTATTAATCTCCAATTCTAAACCGAAATTAATCGGATAGAATTGAATGTAAGACAGCAAAGCCTTTGTCGCAGTATTTTGCTCAATATCGTAAGGAATTTCTCCGTTGTCCCCTGTTATCTTCTTAATTTTAATTCCAGGTTCGGCGCTTGTACGCATAATAATTTCTTCACAAGGCTCGTCAAGTGCAAAGCCCATCACATCAAAACCGCAACCTATGTTCGAAACTGTTGCAGGCGAATAAATTTTAATTTCTCTTTTCATAAATTTCCGAAATATCCTTTTTCTTTAAGAAGTTCAGCTATTAGTATTGTGCCTCCGGCAGCTCCTCTTACAGTATTATGTGAAAGTACAACAAATTTATAATCGAACAAATTATCTTCACGCAATCTGCCTACCGATACTGCCATTCCTTTATCAAGATTCCGGTGTATTTTTGGTTGCGGGAATTTATCTTCTGAAAAATAATAAATCGGTTTAACAGGGGCGGAAGGAAGATTTAATCTTTGAACTTCGGAAGTAAATTCGTTAAATGCTTTTAAGATATCTTCTTTAGAAGGTTTATTTTTAAACTTTACCTGAACACATTCAGTATGTCCGTCAATAACAGGGACTCTGTTGCACTGTGCGCTTATTTTAAACTGTGTATTATTTATTTTTCCATTTTCAAGTTTACCTAAAATCTTTAATGGTTCCGCTTCCATTTTGGCTTCTTCACCGCCGATGAATGGAACAACATTTTCGAGAATATCCAAAGATGCTATTCCCGGATAACCGGCTCCGGAAATTGCTTGCATTGTAACAACGTTTACGGCTTCTATCCCGAATTTATCATTCAAAGGTTTAAGTGCCATTACCATTCCAATTGTTGAGCAGTTAGGATTTGTAATAATAAAACCTTGGCTTTTTTGCTCTTTAACAAGATCAAGATGTTCATAATTTACTTCCGGTATCATCAACGGTACGTCTTCATCAAAACGATGATTACGTGCGTTTGAAATAACATAATATCCTGCTTTAGCTAAATCGCTTTCTATTTCACCGGCTACAGACGCATCCAGTGCAGAAAAACATACCTTTGATTCCAAACTTGTATCGCAAGGTTTTACAATCATATTCCCGATTCTTTCGGAAAGACTGCTTTGCATAATCCAATTAGCAGCATCTTTGTATTTTTTCCCTGCCGAGCGTTCGGAAGCTGCAACTTCAGATATTTCAAACCAAGGGTGATTTGCTAATAACTCAATAAATTTTTGACCGACACTGCCGGTTGCACCAAGTACTGCAACATTTATCTTTTTCATATTATACACTCAAATAATTTAATGTTCTTAAAATATCGGCGTAAACACCGAATGCGGTAATTTCTGCCCCAGCCCCTGGTCCCATAATTACAAGGGGCAGTTCCTTGTAATTTGCCGTTGTAAAAGCAACAATATTATTGCTTGAAGTTAGATTTGCGAACGGATGAGTCGGGTCAATTTCCTGAATTCCCACCTTTGCCTTTCCGTTTTGGAATACAGCTGCATAGGTAAGCAGTTTGCCTTTTTCGGATGCTTTCTTTTTAAGTTCCAAAAAGTATGCGTCAAATTCCCCAATTCTATTTAGGAATTCATCTCCGGTTTCTAACTTTTTAAGAGGTTCGGGAATTAAACTTTCAACTTCAACATCACTCATTTCAATTTCGTAACCCGATTCTCTTGCAAGTAACAATATTTTACGGGCAAAATCTAATCCATTTAAATCATTTCTAGGATCAGGCTCTGTATAACCCTTTGCTTTAGCTTCTTTTACAATTTCACTAAACACATCGCGCGAACGGAATTGATTAAAAATAAAGCTTAATGTTCCGGAAAGGATTCCTTCAATTTTTACTATTTTATCTCCAGATGCTCTGAGATCTGCTATAGTGCCTACAAGCGGCAAGGCTGCTCCAACATTTGTGCTGTATCGGAACTGCACATTGAATTTTTTAGCAGTCTGCTTTAAAAGATTATATTTCTCATATTTACTGGAATTAGCAATTTTATTTGGAGTAACAACTGAAATATTCGATTCGAAAATATCTTTATATCTTTCAGTTAAAGGTTCGCTTGCAGTGCAGTCCACAAAAACAGAGTTAGGCAGATTAAATTCTTTCATCCGGCTGATAAATACATCAAGCGAAACAGGCTCGCATTCCTTATTTAATATTTTCTCAGGATCTGACAGATTTAAACCGTTTACATCAAATTTCATATAATTAATGTCTGCTATCCCTACAACCTTGATTCTGGAATCGAGCGATTTCTGTAAATCTTCGCCATTCTTATCAATATGGCGTAATAAAGAAGAACCGATTAATCCTCTTCCAACAAGGAAAATATTTGCTGTTTTTTTATTTGAAAGGAAAACTGAATTATGCAAAACATTTAATGCCTTCTTAAGCTGAGTATTTTTTATAACCAACGAAATATTTAATTCTGAAGATCCTTGAGCAATAGCGTGAATGTTAATTCCGTTTTTCCCAAGACTTTGAAATACTTTACCAGCAATGCCGGGAGTGTTTTTCATATCTTCACCGACAACTGCAATTATTGAGAGATCGGTATCGAGAGCAACTTTATTAATCTTTCCTTCTAGTATTTCATACTTAAATTCTTCCTTAATAGCATTTTTAGCATCTATGGCATTATTAGGCATAACTGCTACGCAAATGCTGTGTTCGGAAGAAGCCTGAGTAATAAGAATAATATTTATTTTTTTCTTAGCCAGCGAGCTGAATATCCGCGATGAAACACCTGCTACACCAATCATTCCCCCGCCTTGAATTCTTACCAAAGTAATATTATCTATAGAAGAAATTCCTTTTACGTTAAACGCAACCAAACTTTCTCTTTCAATTATAATAGTTCCCTTGAACGACGGGTTAAATGTATTGCGTATTCTTATTTTTATTTTCTTTTTTAAAGCAGGAAGCATTGTCGGCGGATGGATTACCTTTGCTCCGAAATGCGAAAGCTCCATTGCTTCTTCGTAGGTTACAGCTTTTAGAGGAAATGCATCAACAACTTTTCTCGGATCGGCTGTAAGAATTCCGTTTACATCTGTCCATATTTCAATTTCTTTTGCATTAAGAGCTGCACCAAAAATTGCTGCTGAATAATCCGACCCGCCTCTTCCTAAAGTAGTAGTTTCTCCGTCATCAGTAGAGCTTATAAATCCTGTAATTATCTGAGTAGATTGATGTTCTTTAAAATATTCAACAATATTTCTGTTGGTTTTATCAAAATCAACGCGCGCGCTTCCGAAAGTATCGTCAGTTTTAACAAGACTACGGCTGTCAAGAAATTCACAATCAGTACCCCGGTGTTTCATTGTCTCGCTGATAATAAAGCAAGATAATCTTTCACCGAAACTTACAACATAATCAAGAGTACGGTCTGTTAATTCTCTAATAAGATAAACACCGTGAAGAATATTTTTCAACTCTTCAAAATATTTAATTACGTTTTCGGCAACTTGTTTATTGTATTTTTGCGGGATAAGTTCATTTAAAGTGTCGATATGCTTGTTTTTAAGCATATCAAGATTATATAAATATGTGTTGTCTTTTTTAACAGCTAAATTTGCTACGTTTATTAAAGAATCCGTAACAGTCTGAAAAGCCGAAAATACAACTCCGATCTTTTCGCCCTTTTTTAAATATTCATCAAGAATATTTATAACGCCATTGATTCTTTCGGCATTGCCAACTGAAGAACCGCCAAATTTTAATATCAGCATATTAATCCATTGTTAATTATTCCTAATGCAATTATAATACAATAAAAACATTAAAACAAGTGTCAAAGTAAATAAAATATAAATAATTATTATAAATGGATAATGTTGTATTATTATAATAATAACATTTTGTTTAAGCAATATACGAAATTAATCAGCATCATTTCTTTTAATTACGACAATGGTTTTATCATCCTGATACTGGCTGTTTTTTGTGGAAAATATCAATACATCTTCAAGTATTCGCAAAGCCAATTCTTTAGGAGAAAGTGAATTATTCTTCTTAATAAATTCTAATAAACGTTCTTCCTGATAGAAATCGTAATGTTCATTTGCTGCTTCAACAATACCGTCGGAATATATTACAATTAAATCGCCTTTCCCAATAAGGTGACTTGCTGTTTCGTAGTGCGCATTAGGCGTTGGTCCAAGCAGAGGACCTGTAACTTCCAAAAAACCGGTTTTATTTTTTTCGCGCGAGTAATATACAGGCGGATTATGTCCTGCATTAGCATAAAGGAACAATCCCCTTTTATCGTTTGATAGCTCTCCGTAAAACAATGAAACGAATTTATCGTCGCTGAAAATTTTATTTACAAGCTTGTTTAATCTGTACATAAACGGCGATATTTTTAGTTGAAATGTAGAAGCCATTCTTAATGCGCCAGAAATATACATAGCTTCTGCTGCAGCGCTTATGCCTTTAGAAGCAGCATCTCCTACGGCAATACCGACTCTTTCTTCATCGTTCCCAACGCGTACATAATCAAAAAAATCGCCGCCAATAATATTTGCCGGAAGTGTTACACCGAACATTTCATATTGGTGGAATTTATATTCATGTTCCGGAAGTATACTGCGCTGCAGTTGTTTTGCTTTATCTAAATCTTCAATTAAATCTTTTTGCCGGATACTGAGATGCCTTTCCTTTAAACGCGAAGTAAGAACAGCAGCAATAATATTAAGTGTATATCTTAAATCATCTGTAATATTTTTACAATTTACTGCTAATAAATACTGATAGTATCTTTTCCCATCAATTTTTGCTTTATCGCCGATTCCTGTTGCTGAGTATTTGAATATACCTTTTTTTCTCAATGTCTCATCTGTTTCATCAGTAAGCACAGTTCTTTCATCGGCAATTTTCTCAAAGACAGAATAATCTTTTATTTTGATTGAAAATTTACTGTCAATTTTTTTTGTATTTCCCATTTGAAATAATAGTTTGTAACTTGCTGATTCTATATCAAGAATCCAAATCCGTGCTCCGTCTACTTCAAACTGCGAGTTATTTATAATTTGCATTACAGCTTCCTCAAGCAATTCCTGGTCCGAATCGAAATGTTTTGATGTTACTGTTTCAAGCAACCGGTAAGTTTTCTTTTGGTTCATATAATTAACTTTTTATTCTGAATAAAATTTAATAATATTTTTAATTGCAATAATGCTTGGCAGATTAAAATACTCAGCTTTAAGTTCTTTCATAATGCTGTTATAAGTAGGACGATATACTCCTTTAGAAACATAACCGCCTCCTTCGAATACACCTAATTTATCAAAATATTTATCATCTGCCGGAGTTGGCACAGGAACACATTTCTCAATAGAATTTTCCCATTTTATTGAAAAATCTGTAAGCGTTGTAATGTTTGGTTGCCAAGGTTCAATTCCCGGTTTAAAAAATTCTTCGTAAGAAACTTGGGAATCGTAATATTCATCGGCAAGACCTGCTAATCCGTGACCCAACTCGTGAATAAATACTTGTTTTGATCTTGGATTGCCGGCAGCCAGTACGCTGTAAAAATTATAGATTGCCCCGCCTCCGTATTTATCGGTATTTACAATAACATATATATTATCGTATGGTACACAGGATGCTAAATTGCGCACTTTATGGAAGTTTTCAGTCATTAAATATCTTTCGCTGTTAAAAGTATAATAAGTAAAGTCCATTAATGTTTCTTTCCATACAGAATCTTTTGGAATATCAGCTCCAGTATCTTTTGAATATGCCTTAACTGCCCATATATTTATTTTATCGGATAATTCCTTAAAAGGCTCAAAATCTAAAAGATATTCTACAAGGGGTTCGGAATCTTTTATGAATTTATCAATTTCGGTTTCTGTATACCCTTCAGGCAAAAAAACAATATCGTATTTTTCGGAATAATCTCCCGAATAATGAAGTTTAACTATTTCGCACTTTTCATTCCGAGATTTTTCAATAAAATAATCGTAAGGATTAATCTTATGTTTAAATACGCTGAAAAAGTTATTAAGGGAATCTCGTTCATAAATATCCAGATAACAGCTTTTTTTAGGGTAAGGAAATACTAATGATTCCCTCATAGCTTTTGATATTTTTCCTGCTTCGGTTGTTGTCTGCCATTCATAAAATAGTGTTGAATAGCCGCGAGAATAAATAATTTTATTTGATGCTGAATCTGTAATAGTGAAAAAATAATCCCCGAATCCTGTTTCATCAATAAGGTTTTTTCTGCTTCCGCTCCAAAACTCTTCTTCAATCATTTTATCGAAAAAATAAAGCGAACTTTGTTTATTGCCGCAATGCAGATAATCAAATCTTAATGTTTTAGATTTAAAATAATCTTCAAAGTTATTCTGGCATAGCAAGAAAGAAGTGAACAACGCATAAATAAATAATTTCATAAATTATCCGTAAAATAAAAATGTACTATTCTATAAGATTCATCTTAAAAATAAAAAGTTAAATATAGTATAGTACTTATTGAATTTGCAACAAGAAATGATATTTTAATTCACATCCATTTTTAGATGATTTTTCCTGGAAGAGATGAAATTGAAGCAATCAATTGTTCGGCATTCTCGGTCTGTTCCGAAATTTCCAAATTTACAACAGAGATGTATTTAGATATTATTTCTAAATAATCCGAATCTTTTTCGGGCAGATTGTTTTTAATTTCAGAAATTGTCTTTTTAATTTTTTCTTCGGCTGAACGTCCAAATAAAATAAATATTCTATTTTCTAAAACGCACATTTTGTTCTTTTTTTCAATTATTGCGGAAATACTGTTGCGCAATTGGTTTACCGTAATTATTCCGCTAATCTGAGCTACAGGATCAAGAATAATAGAAACTAAATTAAATTTTTGCCCGGTGCTTTTAAACATTGCAATCTGATTATTAAGTAGAAGCATGAAATCGGGATAATTATATTCGTTGCTTAGAACAATTGAATCATCCGATTTAGAGGGTGAATCCTTAATACTTTTTTTAGTATCATCAGTTTTTGAATCAGAAATTGTTACAAGTCCTTTGTACGCTTCTATAAAATATTCTTCAGTAAATTCTCCCTGAGTATGACCAACATTCGGCGTTATTTTTATTAGCCCTTTCGATTTTAGATTTTTTCTCCCAGTATTTGTATCGAGCATAATTTTCCCGGTTACGCATTGAGAAAGTACATTAATGATGTTTTCGGATCTTTCATCAGCCGGTTCTCCTACAACGAAAAGGCTTGTTATATCTTTATCTTCAATAGTCTCTATTGTTGAAAGAAATGAATTATGAAGATAATCGAGATTCTTAAAATCAATATAGGGTGTAATTTCATCAAAAATAAATCTTTTAGGCTTATATTGATTTGTCACCGAAATAATATCATTTAAGTACTCTTTAAAAATATCATCTTGGTTGGAAGAATTATAAGCGTCGTTTGGCAAAGCAACTTTTACAACAATAATAAGGTTACGATCCATATAAGATTGAATATCAAAATTGATCGATGAAGCTTGAATCATTAAATCTTTTGGGCGCATTGTAGTGAAAAACAAAACAACTTCTGATGCCTGAACAGCTTCTGCTGCAATCTGCAAGGCAAGCAATGTTCTACCAGACTTCTTTGGTCCTATTAAAAGATAAGAGCCTCCTGTATAAAATCCGCCCCATTTTTTATCGATAAACTGAAAACCCGAATTTATTAACTTCACACCTTTCAACATCCAATCACCATTTTTTTATCGCACTTAACAAAATATATACCACAAAGAAATTTACTTATAATTTGATATTTATCACATTAGAAATTAACTCCTTTATCCAAGAATGAGAAAAAATATCGAATTGATTCATAAAACTAATCGTATAAACCAAAAATAAAAATTGCTGTTGCATTTGCAGAAATTGTCGGTTCATTTGTAATGTAATCTTCGGTTTTATCGTAGTATAAAATTTCGCTTGTCTGAAACTTACTGAAACAGTCGGCTGTATCGGAAGGTATTTTATACTGTTCGTGAATTGTTCTTTGAACAGGTCCGGCTGCAAAACCTCCAGCGAGATTTTTCTTCTTCAAAAATGAAATTTGATGATGTAGGTTCTTCGAATATTCACTTCCAAATCCCGTAAAAAAGCTTACCCCCCAAGGATTTCTTCCTAATAAATAATCTTTTTGAATTGAGGCAAGAGAATCATATTCACTTGAACCAGTTATCTTTTTATACAGGATATTTTGAAGTACAATCCCTGCCAAAGTAAGATTTGTTCCCCAGATATGCTTTACGCCTTCTCCGAAAATATTAGTTTTTCTTGTTGTATTAAAAGCTTCAAGATTATTTTTTATATAGGATACATAATTTTTATTGTACTTAGCAATTTTATAATGCGCAAGCGAATTGATATTTCCCCAGCCCCACCAGTAATCGGATTTTGCTGAATCGGCAAACATCAGAGCATCATTTAAATATTTGTTATTGTTTGTAGTTATGTACAATTCAACAGCCCCCAAAGCCATTTTCCCGGTATAAGTATTATCAAGATACATACCTGAACCGCTGGAATCGATATTCGGAACATTATTAAAATTACTATAATATTTTTCTGCAGACTTTAAACATTCATCGGCAAATTCGGGATACTTAACATCTTCTCTCCAGATTCGCGAAGCAAGGGACATAACGGCGCAATAAATTCCTGTTAGATTTTTTCCTGCCCCTATAAATGCAGGACGGTTATTTAATAAAATATCATCTTCCGGCAAGCGCCAGCCTACTTCGTGATCCTGCAATGTTTGAACTTGTGTTATAAATTTATCTTCGTACTCGCATCTTTTTAGCCAGTCCAAACCGACTTTTGCTTCTTCAAGAATATCAGGTACCCAGTTTTTATTTTTATCGTAGCTGAATTTCTCTTTATCAAATTCGTAAGCAAAAAGTAAAAGATATGTTGAATACGCAGTTGTATTAAAGAATTTAACATAATCACCAGCATCGTGCCATCCGCCTGTAACATCTTTGTGAATATTCAAAGTATCATTAGCAAAAATAAGAGATGTAGCATCGTAAATATGACAGACATCATGCTGTAAGGGATTTGTATAACCGCAGCGCTGAATCTTAAAAAATTGCAGAAGCGAATCTGCTAAATTTTTATATAAATTATCACGCACTTCAAATTTATCCGATTCAATTCCACCAACAGATATTTTGTATTCGCCCGGTTCGGTCAATTCTGAAAACCAAATTTCGTAGCTGAAAAGAAAATTTCCGTACTTCCCTTTTGAACTTGGAATAAGTCCGCTTATTATTTGCTCTGAATTCTGTAAAATAATAAATTTTTCACCTTTAAGCTCAACATTGGAAATAATTATTACAGATTTTAACTCTGACGGATAAAATCCGATTTGATTAAATCTGAAATAGATTTCGGAACCAGAACAAGATGGAAACTGCGTAAAAAACAGAAATATCGAAAAAAAGACTCTTTTAATACTGCTACCCTTAGATTTATTTTCTTTACAAGATTTTCGTTTTAAAACAATATTAATTTAATCAAACAGTTTTTTAAATACCAAATGATATTTGTTGTTAATATTTCTAATTCCAACTCCTGGATAATCTGAAACGCTTATTTTCCCGTCCTGTATTCTAGAACCTTCAAAAGGATCTTTTTTTATTAGCAGATTTCCATCGAGATCGGCATAATCCGCCAGAGGAATTATCTGGCTTGCTGCCGAAATTCCGCAGGAAGTTTCTGTCATACATCCAAGCATAATCTGCATTCCGGATTCTTTAGCAAGTTTAATGATTTTTTCTGACTGCCTTATTCCGCCGAATTTCATAAGCTTTACATTTATCCCGTTAAATGCATTCTTTACTAATTCAATATCTTCAATTCTTTTAATAGATTCATCAGCGAAAATCGGCAGAGGACTTTTTTGCTTTAGCCATTCCGTTTCTTTAATCATACTTACCGGGAAAGGTTGTTCAACAAGCAGCACATTGTTTTCTTTAAGCCAGCAAATCAGTTCAAGAGTCTTCTCTTTATCTTTCCAGCCTTGGTTAGCATCAACATAAAGAGGTCGTTCTGTATTCTTTCTGATTGTACTTATTATTTTTTTATCATCCGGTGTGCCGAGTTTTACTTTCAGGATTTCAAATTCGCTTGCCTCTTTAATTTTCTTTATTATCATTTCTTCAGAATCAATTCCGATTGTATATGATGATACCAAAGAATGTTTTAAATTGTAATTTTGATGTTTAGCCCAGCTTTTATTTTCCAGCTTGCCGAAAATATCGTGCAAGGCAATATCCAAAGCCGCTTTAATTGAGCTGCAGCCTTCCGAAATAGAATTAATATAATTAAGATTATCATCAAGATTTGCAGGATGAGTCAGTTTAGATTGTTTAATTATTTGCAGAAAATTAAGTGAATCGGGAATACTTTCTCCTAAATATTGCGGCATCGATGCTTCGCCATAGCCGATTATTCCGTCATAAGTTAAACGAAGAAGAATACAAGGAGTTGATTTTCGTGAAAATGAAGATACTGTAAACGTATGTTTTAAATCCAGATTGTATTCGCAATATTCAATTTGGAGTTTTTTTGAAGCCATTTGATACTATTTTAAGAAAACCATTTTTTTCGCTTGAACAAAAGAACCGGCTTGAATTCTGCAAACGTAAACACCCGAAGCAAGACCGTGCCTGCCGTCAGGCAGGTTTGAAGCATCGAATTTAACTTTGTATTGTCCGGCAAGCTGATCTTTGTTTACAAGAGTGGTAACCTCCTGACCCAACACATTGTATATTTTCAGATTAACAAAACTGTTTATTGGTAATTGATAACTGATTATTGTAGAAGGGTTGAACGGATTCGGATAATTCTGAGAAAGATAAAATATTTTTTGATCTACTTCTGTTAAACTATTTGCTGAGACAATATTGGTTTCCTTTTGAGAAAATAAATAATTCCCTGACTCTGGGATGCGTTTGCTATTATCAGAATTATCCGAATAAACATAATAAAATTCAACTGTTTCTTCTGTACCCACTTGTGGTAATTGATAACTAAAAATATTACTCTCGTTATTGCTAATAGAATTCTCAATAAAAACATCACCTGATTTAATAAATATCCTTACTGTTTCCGGCTTTATTCCGTTTTCATCAATAAATGTTTTTTTTAGTAAAATATCATCCTCATTTTTAATAACAACAGGATGATTTAATAA
>CAYTFZ010000003.1:71843-79919 GCA_964437215.1 uncultured Melioribacteraceae bacterium
TTTTTTTTAGTAAAATATCATCCTCATTTTTAATAACAACAGGATGATTTAATAATCTTTTTGCCGATAGCAATCCGTATCCGTATGCATTATCCGGATTATTATTTCTGTCACCTGATTGATGAATTAGTTTTCTTAACTGAATATTATCTAAATCGGGATATACGGACAGCATAAGAGCCGCAATACCGGCAACAATCGGTGCCGAATACGAAGTTCCGTTGCCTGAGGAAAGTGTTCCTGAATTTGTTGCGTGATAAACACCGACACCTTGAGCTGTTACGTCGGGTTTTATTCTTCCATCGTAGGTAGGTCCTCTTGAACTGAAACCGGCTAACTGATTGTCATTGGTAACTGCGCCGACAGCAATGGTATTAAACCCATCTGCAGGTGCAGATATATAGTACCAGCTGCTTGAACCCTCATTTCCTGCCGAAGTAATTGTTAACACACCTCTCTCAAAAGCCATTTCTGCAGCTTTTGTACAGATTGAAGTGTTTCCGTTCATATCGGAATAAGAATAGTTTTCCGATGAATTATCAAAAATGCTGTATCCTAGCGAGCTTGAAGTAATATCAACACCGGCAGCTTCCATCCATTCGAGTGCAGCAGCATAGTTATCTTCTTCAAGACTAGTTTCGGAGCGGACATCTTCAGTTTTAGCTAAAATGAAATCTGCACCATAAGCCGGACCTATTACATTCCCTTCCCAAAATCCACCGGCAATCGAAAAGACATTAGTTCCGTGGCTATCCTGACCGTTAATATCAGACGATTCATCAGCAGTTAAAGTATCCTGAAAAATAAAATCATATTCATCGACAACATTACATCTTGATAAGGCTGGATTTCCCTTCCATCTGAATCCTGAATCTAAAAGCCCAAGCAAAACCCCTTCTCCGTTTATTCCATTTTTATGGACTATCGGCACTTCCGAAAGATCAAGCTGATTTTTAGAATAACCGTAATCAATTATATCAACTGTTTTTTTTAATCCTTTGTTAATTTGATTGCTCTCAAATTGTTCATAATCGGACGGATTTTTAGAATTGAATGATTTAACTTTTTCAATCTTTTCTACAAAAATATAATTTTGTATTTCTTTAATTTGCTCTTCTTTTGCTTTAACGGATACGGCATTAAACCATTTCAACCGATTAATTATTTTTGCCCCGGTATTGCTTACTTGATTTATATAAGGCTCATAAACCGGCACATCTGCTTCACTGATATAATCAGCACCCATTTTCTTTTTTCTTCGTTCTATGCTTTTTTGCGATAGAAGTTTTTCGGCAGTTTTGTACTGTGTGGAATTTTTATGAAATGAGGTTAATTGAATTCCTTTATCTTTAAAATAAATAAGATATTTTTCCTGAGAATATATTGAGGCAGTAAATATCAGTAAAATAAAAAACATCCATAATTTTATATTTGCTATAAATTCTTTCATTTTGCTGTTACTCAAAAATATTAATCCACTGAATTAAATATCCTGCTCCACCTTATTCTGTCGAATACTTCAGTAATCTTATTCATCCCAGAGAGTGAATCTACCGAAAATGCAATAAATTCTGCTTTACCAATTATATTATTAAAAGGAATCATACTCCAGAATATTTCATTTGAACCTTTATCAGATGGAGGTCCGAAAACAATATAGAAATCATTTTTAAATTTATATGAATCTGTTTTTGTCCCGTTAAGAAATACTTTCTCATTTTCTGCAGTAACAATTATATCAGAGTCGTCAGCTTCAATTAGCAGTTTCCAAAATTTAATTGTTTCTGCATTCAAATTAATCTCTGTACCTTTAGAGGGAACTACAACATCAGTTATATTTTCATTATAGAACGATCTGCTGAAATCAATAATATTTATATCTGCAGAATCTGAATTAACTGCAGGATAAAGAAACGATTGCCTGTTGTATTTTTTTCTGTTTACAACCAAAGTAGTATCTGTCAGTTCAAAAGTATCTCCTGGTTTTCCTATACATTTTTTTAGATGATTTATTACTTTTTGTGTTACGGTTGCTGTATCTGTAATAATCTGTTGTATTTCAAGAACATCGCCTTCGAGCGGTTTTGTAAAATCGAATACTCTTAATGAATACATTGGTATATCTGTAAAAGGAATATTGTTAAGACTGTATGGACCATATGATAATTTATTTACTACTACAATATCACCCTTAACAACTGAAGATCGGTATGTGTTATTGTTGATCCGAGTAAAATCAATTAAGAAATAAAATACAATTATAAGCAAAATAGAAATAGGTATTATAAACTTTAACATCTTCTTGAATTTTGCTTTACGGTTTTTCCATTTTAGAGCTTTGCCGCTGTAATCTTTTTTCCTCATAATAAATCCTGAATTTAATCCTCCAACTGAAGAACTGCAAGAAATGCTTCTTGCGGAATTTCAACATTTCCTACCTGTTTCATCCTTTTTTTACCTTCTTTTTGTTTTTCAAGAAGTTTTCTTTTACGCGTAATATCTCCGCCGTAACATTTTGCAAGTACGTTTTTTCGTAAAGCTTTTACTGTAGAACGGGATATAACTTTAGTTCCTATAGCAGCCTGAACCGCAATTTCAAACATATGACGCGGAATTAAATCTTTTAATTTTGAGCAAACCTTTCTGCCATAATCGAAAGCCTTTTCTTTATGGACAATTACAGATAAAGCATCTACTTGCTCGTTGTTAAGTAAAATATCAAGTTTAACAAGGTCCGATTCTCTGTATCCGGTATACTCATAATCGAATGATGCATATCCGCGCGAAGTGGATTTTAATTTGTCGTAAAAATCAAAAATAATTTCAGATAACGGAAAATCGAATTGGATATCGGCACGTGTTGGATCTAAATAGCTGGTATTTTTATAAATACCGCGTTTATCCATTGCAAGCTTCATAATGTTACCCAAGTATTCGCTCGGGGTTACAATCTGAGCTTTAATGTAAGGTTCTTCAACTCTTTCAATTTCTCCTACCGGAGGCATATCAGCAGGATTATCAACAACAACTTTCAACCCTTTTTTTGTATAAACGTGATATTCCACGTTAGGAAGCGTTGTTACAATATTTTGGTTATATTCTCTTTCGAGTCTTTCCTGAACGATTTCCATATGAAGCATACCTAAAAATCCTACACGGAAACCAAATCCAAGGGCTGCAGATGTTTCGGGAGTAAAAACAAGCGCAGAATCATTGAGCCGTAATTTATCTAACGATTCACGCAAATCTTCAAAGTCGTCTGATACGGACGGATAAAGTCCGCTGTAAACCATAGGTTTAATCTCTTTATATCCTGGAAGCGGTTTATCTGCTCCGTTTCTTGCAAGAGTAACCGTGTCTCCAACTTTTGTATCGTGAACATCTTTAACTCCAGCAATTATATACCCTACATTGCCGGCAGATAATTCTTTCGTTTTAATTTTCGAAAGTCCCAGAATTCCTATTTCTTCAGCTAAAAACTCCTTAGAGTTTGCAAAAAATCTTACCGCATCTTTTTCTTTTAATAATCCATTAAATACTCTGATATATGCAATTGCGCCTCTGTAAGGATCGAAAACTGAATCAAATATAAGAGCTTGTAAAGGAGCGTTGATATCTCCCTTTGGCGGGGGCACTTTTTTAACCACCCTTTCTAATATTTCTCCAATTCCCTTCTTTTCTTTTGCGCTTGCAAGAATAATATCTTCGGTATCGCAGCCAATAAGGTCTATAATCTGATTTGAAACAGTTTCAACCATCGCGCTGGGAAGATCTATTTTATTTATTACAGGAATTATTTCGAGATTAGCTTCAATCGCAAGATAAAGATTACTAATAGTCTGTGCTTCAACTCCCTGAGCTGCATCCACAACAAGCAACGCGCCTTCGCAGGCTGCTAAAGAACGTGATACTTCGTACGAAAAGTCAACGTGTCCGGGAGTATCAATCAGATTTAAGATATAGTTCTCACCATCCGATGCTTTGTATTTCATCTGGATTGCGTGAGATTTTATGGTAATTCCTCTTTCTCTTTCCAAATCCATATCATCAAGAAGCTGAGCTTTTGCTTCTCTTTCCGAAACAGTTCCGGTTAATGCTAAAAGCCCGTCTGCAATCGTCGACTTACCATGATCAATATGTGCTATAATGCAAAAATTTCTAAAATTATTCATACCTTTTCATTTACAATTAACTTGTGAATATAATATTCGGCAAGCCTAAATTCAATAAATATAACTTGCAGATAATACTATTTCCATATTTTTCCCTATTAATATTTATTAAGTTATGTTTAAATTTCGTAATTAAAATCAAGCTTTGGATATAATATGAAATACATTTTAATTTTTCTAATGACGTCCGCTCTTATATTTTCGCAAAGAATAAATTTTGCAATTTTAAGCGATGTTTCAAATCTTCCCGATAATGAAATAAATAATATAATAGAAAAAATAAACTCTGTAAGTGATATAGATTTTACCGTTATTTTAGGTAACATTTCAAAAAGCGGCAGATCGGATGATATTTTAAACCTTAAAACGAAATTAGACAGGCTTAAAAAACAATACTTTGTAATTCCCGGGCCTAATGATATTTACGCTGGTGAGTCAGCCGGAATAATTTTTAAGGATTTATGGAAAGATTATAATTTTATTTTCAACAAAGCTGATATTTTTATTATAGGGATGAATTCTTTTCTTCCTGAAAATTCCAAAGAGCAATTCAGGATTGAGGATATCGATTGGCTGAGAGATAATATTTATGATAAAAAAGTTAAAAAATCGGTATTTATTTCGTACGCCGGTTTAAATGATAAAATAGAAAACTGGCAATACATTTGGAATCTGCTAACTGAAAAGAATATTTCCGAAGTTTTTTGCAGCAATATAAATGATGCTAAAACGGATTTTAAAAATTTGCAGCAGATTAAAATCAAAAATTTATACGACGCTAAATCTAAATCCTTTAATATTTTTATTGCAAGTGTCGGAGAGGATTTAATTTCTTTAAGCAGGTTGGAAGACGATAATTCATTAAATTCCATACACGAAAACGGGAATCCCGCAAAAATATCTTTAGTTGATTTGCCAAAAACAGAGACTTTCGGGAATAAAATTATATGGAAGAAAAATCTTAATTTTACTTCGCTTTCAAAACCAGTTGTAAATTCAAACACAATTGTTGTATCAGATTTTGCAGGATTTCTAACAGCTTTCGATTTATCCGGTAAAAAGCTTTGGGAATACGATGCTTACGGCGATATCCTTAGCCAGCCGGTTCTTGTTGACGGAAATATAGCTGTTTCAACAATACAAGGAGATTTGAATATTGTAAGAATGCAAGACGGGAATCATTTCCAATCTATCGGATTTGACGAAACATTAACTTCCGATTTATTTTCGTATGATTACGGCGGCAGTAAAAAAATCATCAATGTGGAAAACAACCCGAATATTGCACTCATTGCAGGAAGTTCTTCCGGTAAAGTTTTTTGTTACGATTATTTTACTTTGCAAGAGCTTTGGAAATTTTCGGAAGCAAAAAATATGATAAGGCATAAACCTGTAAAAATTAAGAATCAGATTATATTCACTGATATAGATGGAAATATTTTTTCGGTTGATGCAAACAGCGGATTTTTAATTTGGAAATGGAAACCTGAAGAAAAGGATATTCGGGCAGAGAATATTTTTGCAGAAAGCAACAGTGTTTTTTTGCAAAATTCTTCAGATGAAATAATTAAAATTGATGCTCTGCTTGGCAAAACAAAATGGAAAGAAAAATTTAAAAACATAAATTCGGTTTTATTATCAGAAGATAAGAGCCGAATAATATGCGTTTTGGATAATAAAATTCTTTTTATTTCATCCGAAAACGGAAAAGTTATTAAAAATATTGATTTCAAACATAGTAACTCGGGCAACGCAGTGATTAAAGAGAATAACGGAAACATATTTATTTCTTCCGGAAAACAAGTGTTCTTAATTGATTCTGAATTAAGAACCTTACCGATTTTCGATTGCGGAAGCGGAAAAGTAGTAGATATAATTCCCGTTGAAAGCAATAAAATTATAGTTTCCGATAACAACGGAAATCTTTATAAACTTGAATTAGCAGATAAAAATGCGAAATTTTGATTGTGTAATTTTTGATGTGGACGGAACTCTTGTTTCATCTCTAAAACTTATTCTCGACTCGATGAATCATATCGCAAGGAAATATTTAAATAAAACTTTTTCGGATAAAGAAATATTAGATTTGTTCGGACCGACTGAAGAAGCTATTATTAAAAAGTTATATAATGAAAGATTTGAAGAAGCAGAAAAAGATTACTTCAATTTTTATTCTGATAACCATAGTGAAGTTGATATATTTAACGGGATGAAAGAAATAATTCAAGAATTAAAAGATAGAAATGTTAAACTTGCCGTATTTACAGGCAAAGGGAAAAGATCTACAGAAATTACTCTTGAAAAAAGCGGTTATAATAACTTATTTGAAATCCTGATAACCGGCGATGACGTAAAGGAATGTAAGCCTTCGGGCGAAGGAATTATAAAAATTTTGGATTATTTTGATGTTTCGAAAGATAAAACTTTAATGATAGGCGATTCTTCGCACGATGTTATTGCCGCTCAAGATGCCGGAGTAAAAATTGCTTCTGTTTTATGGGATAGTTTTTCGTTGGAAGAAATAATTAAACTTAAACCCGATTATCTTTTTAAGAATCTTGATGAGTTAAAAATTTTCTTATTCGAAAATACATAAAAATCAACCCCGTTTTTTATTTACGGGGTTGGTTATGAGTTAATAAACAGTTAAAAATTAAACGGATAAACAAAGGTTATACGCGGCTCAATTCTCTTTTGAGGCTTATATCCTGTAATATTATCATCCCCGTCTCTTTCGGGAGTGAAAGTCCAGTGATAAACAAGCGAAACAATCATAAACGGATAAGGTTTGTATCCCATTTCTGCAAAAAGATATGAACGGTCGTCAAGTATAAATAAATCTTTTTCATCAATTATATTTATTTTATCATAGCCTGCTCTAAGTACAAAACTTCCATTTTCGGGTGAAATATCTGTATTCAGATGCAGAATGCCGCTCTGCGGGTATTCATCAAGTCTCTGGTAACTTCCTAATATTTTAAATGTATTTAAAACGCTTACAAGAAGTTCTCCGTAAAATCCGTTGCTGCTTTTAAATCCCGCGTCAAGCATTTGAATTTTGCTTACAACAGTTGTATCCGTTTTATTGATTTTAAATCTTTCAATTTCGTATAAAGAATTAAAATATGAAGGCAAATATCTGTTTCCGTTAAATCTTCTTTCAAGTTTCGCACGCAGATTAACAATTCCCAATCCTTCCATATTAAGGATAGCGCCTAAAGCAGAACCGCTTCCGAAATCTATAATTTTATTATGATCAAAATAAATCTCCAAATTTGCGACGGATGTGCTTAACACCGGCAGCCCGATATCAAATCCTATGATGCTCAAACTGCCTTTATCGGTTGTCGATTTAAATTTATTATCGGAAGTAAATATTCCTGAAGTAACACCGGCATTTTCATTGTAATCACCCGCAAAAGTTGCTCCTATTTCAAGCGAACCCAGAATCGGTATATCCCCTGCTGAAGAAAATTTAAGAGGACGTACAAACCCTCGGATGCCAAGAACTCCAGCTTGTCCGAAATTCCCGTAAACAGATTCGAACCCGAAGTTTGTGAAGTCAATGTCGAGTTCCATCCCAATTTTACGGGTATCGTAGCTCGGACTGTTATTATAAAGATACATTATTGTTCCGTGGCCCAGTGTTGCATAGTCGAGTGCTCCCAATCTCACATAAAAGGGATCGTTTTTTTGTCCGTAACGAGCATATCTTATTATACTCAGATAATCTGAAAACTCATTAAAATTCTCTTTCCGTAATTTCCCTTCCGGACTGAATTGTAAATTAAGATCGAGACCTACCCCGAAATTAGCCAGACCGATTTCGGGAGTGAACCTGAGTGAATAAAACGGCTGATCATCAATCCATGTAACTCCTAATCCTCCGCCCAAAACTCCTTCG
>CAYTFZ010000003.1:80019-81206 GCA_964437215.1 uncultured Melioribacteraceae bacterium
CCGGCTACAGTATAGATTTTAATTTTTAACTCATCAGGAATTTGTGTAAGCTTAAACGTAAAATATGTTTTATTGCTAAATGGATTCGGATAATTATAAGTATCAAGGATTCTAGGTGTATTATCCACTAAAAATGTTCTTTCTATATCAGAGGCATTTTCGAAAGTTGAATTTCTGTCAACCCATACGCGGAAAGTATGAGTGCCGTCATTAAATTTAGGATTAATTGTATACGTAATTTCTTTTACTCCAGGAGCTTGTTCAATTTCCGAGGCAGGAACAATTTCATTATCAATAACTACCCGCAAGTTATTTTTTGTAACATTGTAATCGTACCATTCAGCAAGGTCTTTCAAAGAAATTATAATCTTCGGATTTTCAGAAATATATTGTCCGTCCATAATTTCCTGTCCGTCAAACGTAACGCTAATAGAAGTATCCGATATCCCGACTGTTGTATCTTTTTTTACGTAAAAAGGAGCGTTATAAATGTTGTTGTCTTCGTAAATTTCTGCAACTTTATTTTCAGAATCGATAATGATTCTGAAAAACATCTGCCCAAATTGTTCATCAAAATCTAATTTAACAGGTATGTTAAAGTTAATGTGCGCATTTGGGACTAAACTGAATAGTAAAGTGTCGAGTATAGTACGAACTGAATTGTCGGGTTTTACTATTTCCACAACTACTTTAAAGCTGTCTGCAATATTTTCACCAATATTGTAAACACCAAATAATATATTATTATTACCTCCCTGAGAAATTGTATCGGAGGCAACTTTCAAAACCTGGTAATTTGTGAATAATTCAGGTAGCATTTTGTAATTTACGCCTATTGCAGAAATTTCAGGTGAAAGCCCGCTTGTTGAATTATTTAAGGAAAACTTCAGCTTTAACTTTGGGTACATTTTTGCATTAACAGATGAAATATCAATGTTATTTGTAGTTAAATTGATGGAATTTAAAGTATCTGCAAGATTATCATTCTTTATACCAATCGGTAAAATATTAATAGAAGCATCTCCAGGGATTGAATAATCGACTTCCAAATTTTGCCATTCAGAGGATGCTCCAATTTCTTTAGATACAAAATAACCATTTGATAGGTTTTTAATAAACGTTGTATCAATAGAAACACTTCCTCCGTAAGGAGGTGACCAAGCTTCAGGTACACTTCCCGGTACAGC